>DATFOP010000367.1:0-2104 GCA_035265505.1 Propionibacteriaceae bacterium
GGCCATCTTTACGGCCGACCCCATAACGGCGAGCAGTGATGAACTGACGACCCACGGCAATCTTCACGGTTTGGGCGCGCTTCTTGGCATCCCCAGCTTCCCGATCGCCGCCACGCTCATCAGCCGGAGTCTGGTCCGCGAGCGGGTCTGGTCCCCTGCGCGGCGATCGCTTCAATGGACGGCCGCCCTGACCTGGATCAGCCTTCTGGTGTTCGTGGTATCCGTGGCCCTTATGCTGCCGCAGAGTAACGGCGAATTCGGTCCGGACGTGTTGGTCGGATGGCCCAACCGGCTCTTTGTGGTAGCCATGAGCGCGTGGCTGATGGCCGTAGCTTGGCGCGCAGCCCAGTTGAGTGGGCGGAATCTGAAGACGATCGGGCATACCCATCGCGTTCGATCGGTCGGGCGATGGACCGCCGATCATCTACGCGGGCGGCGCGTTCAGCGATAGATCGGCGGGAGCGCCGCTGGCCGCGGTGCTGGCACCGTGCTGCACAGTTTTCAACTACGATCGTTGGGGCCGAGGCGATAGCGGTGACACGGCGCCGTTCGCGTTCGAGCGCGAGGTCGCGGATCTCGAAGCCCTCATCTTAGATATGAACGAACCGACTAGAGGAGACGAGTCATGAACGACCAGGGTGACAACCAGGCTTTGAGCGGAGTCTTCATCGGGCTCGGCGTCTTGCTGATAGTGCTAGGCGCGCTCTTTTTCGTGGGCCAGGCCGCCGGTTTCGACCTCGGGCGTTTCGAATGGCCGTTCTTTGTCATCATCCCTGGACTCGCGGTGTCCGGAGTCGGCTTCGCAGTAGGTAGTCCCACCGGCGAGCGGATAACCCCCCTCGGAGCCGCCGTGACGATGGTTGGGGTGATCCTGCTCTACCAGAATGCCACGGACCACTTCGAGAGCTGGGCCTACGCCTGGGCGCTGGTTTTCCCCACCTCGACCGGGCTGGGGCAGATGATCTACGGCTCGCTCAAGGGGAGCAAGGAGATGGTCGTGGCCGGCAGGCGCTCAGCGCTGATCGGGGCCGCGCTCTTCCTGGTCGGGGCGTTTTTCTTCGAGCTGGTAGTCGGCATCAGCGGGTTCGGGTTTGGTCTCGAGCGTTTCGGCTGGCCCTTGGCGCTGGTGATCGTGGGGATAGTGCTGCTGGTCGGCGGGCTCTTGTACCGGCGGAGGTAAGCCCATAAACGAGCCGCCACAGGCCGATTCGGGATGCGATTCTGTCGGGAGATTGACCAAAGGAGAATGAAAATGCTGCTTAAGGACAAGAACGCCGTGGTCTACGGAGGTGGCGGCTCGGTCGGCGGCACGGTTGCCCGCGCCTTCGCCCGCGAGGGGGCCAACGTCTTCCTAGCTGGCCGCACGCTTGCCAGGGTCGAGGCGGTGGCCGAGGAGATCTCAGCCGCGGGGGGAAGGGCTGAGGCGGCCCAGGTCGACGCGCTCGACGAGCAGGCCGTCGAGGAGCACATCGGCGAGGTGGCCGGGAAAGCAGAGAGTATCGATATCCTGTTCAACGCCATCGGCATGGAAGATGTCCAGGGGACACCGCTTCTCGACATGCCGCTCGAGGACTTCGCCCACCCGGTCATCGTTGCCACGAGGTCACAGTTTCTGACCGCGCGAGTGGTGGCGCGGCGCATGATCAGACAAGGCTCGGGTGTGATCATGACGATCATCGCAGGGCCAGCCCGCAGAGCCGTTCCCAACGTCGGCGGATTCGATACGGCATGCGCGGCGATCGAAGGTCTCTGGCGAAGTCTTGCGGCGGAACTCGGAGCGTATGGCGTCCGGCTCGTCGTCGTAGGGTCGGCGGGATCGCCGGAGACGCCGGATGTCCAGGAGACGCTCAAGCTTCATGCTAGGGCAACAGGCAAATCATTTGAGGAAGTCTTGGCTGATTCGGGCACTGGCACCTTACTGGGTCGCTTGCCCAGGGTGGCCGAGGTGGCGAACGTCGCGACCCTCATGGCCTCGGATCGCGCCAGCGCGATGACTGGAGTCATCGCCAACGTCACCTGCGGCTATATCGTTGACTAGCGGATGAGCGCGGCACCTTCGGTTTCGTCCCAAATCCAACCGTCTCGATAGGAGGGGAAGATAATG
>DATFOP010000368.1:0-2368 GCA_035265505.1 Propionibacteriaceae bacterium
CCAAACATATTATAGAACGGATCAAGAACAAAGTCAAGGGTGCAAAGCTGGATGAGGGTACGTTCGCTCGGTGCGGCTGTAGAAGTTCTCTCCTGGTCAGGGAATCCACATGAACCCTGCACAGACCTCACACGTAGTCTGCCACAGAAACCTTGCCGGGCCGACCTTCCGACGCTCTATAGAGCATAATACTCAAAAAATAGGCAGAACCAAGGTAAGCCATTGAAGTTACATGCAAAATCCATCAAATAAATACGGCAGGAATATGTCTAAATGCGGCCAAAATGCGACAAATGCGGTATTTATGTGGCTTCAACTTCCTGGGGCTGTGCCGCACCATTCATAGCTAGTCCCCTCAGCTGGACTTTGGCCATTTCGGTTCAGGCGTGGATCCAGAACGCCGGGTCGGAGGCGATTACTCTAGGGCGTCATCGAGCGGCATGGTTGCCATTCCGAAGGGGCCTGAAGCTCCCCAGCGCTCGCCAGTCCACCACAGCACCGCAACCCTTTCGCTATCGCCCGTCGGTCTGAGCCGGGCAATCGGAGCACCGCTGCGCTCGCTCAGCAGCGAGTATCCGCGCGCGGCTTTCTGAACCACCACCCCACCGCCGCGCGCCCGGTTGAAGGACTGGATGCGCTCCAGCAGGACATCCGGCTCGGACATGGCACGCCTCCCGCCCGCATGAGGTTACCGGATGGTCCGCACCATCGCGAGCCGGTCTCATGCCAGCATCCGTGACGCCAGCCATCCTGGCCCAGTGGATGGCCCCCTTCCAGGCTCTCTTCACCCAGCCGACGTGGCAGAACCTGCTGGTGCTGGTCGCCGGATCCATTCTCGCTCCAGGACGACGGACCGTCACCTCGGCCCTGAGCATCATGGGGCTGCGGGAGAAGACCACCTTCACCAACTTCCATCGTGTGCTCAACCGGAACCGCTGGTCGGGGCGCGCCTCCGCCCGCTGTCTGCTCACGCTTCTGATTACGGCCTTTGTACCAAACGGACCTGTGGTGATCGGCATCGATGAGACTATCGAGCGCCGCTGGGGCGCGAAGATCAAGGCGCGCGGCATCTACCGCGATCCGGTCCGCTCCAGCCACGGCCATTTCGTCAAGGCCAGCGGTCTGCGCTGGATCAGCGTCATGCTGCTTGCTCCGATCCCGTGGGCCGGTCGGGTCTGGGCGCTGCCCTTTCTGACCGCGCTGGCGCCCTCCGAGCGTTTCGCCCGAGAGCAAGGTTGCCGCTACAAGACGCTGACCGACTGGGCCCGCCAGCTCCTTTTGCAGACGGCCCGGTGGCTGCCGGAACGCCGCCTCGTGGCTGTCGGGGACATGAGTTATGCGGCCATCGAGCTGCTCACAGCTCTCCGCCGCCATCTGACCGTCGTCACCCGCCTTCGCCTCGATGCTCGCCTGTTCGACCCACCGCCGCCACGCCAGCCGGGCCAGCGAGGTCGTCCGCGCGTCTCAGGCGCTCGTCAGCCGAGCCTAACGGAGCGGCTGCACGGTTCCGAAACCGTCTGGCAGCGTGTGGCCGTCAAGAACTGGTATGGCAGCAGGGGCCGCCTCATTGACATCGCCTCGGGCACGGCGGTCTGGGACCATCCGGGCAAACGCGTGCCGATCCGTTGGGTGCTGGTGCGAGACGGCGCAGGCGAGTTCGAGCCGCAAGCTCTGCTCTGTACGGATCTGGCGGCCGATCCCGTCCAGATCCTGGGCTGGTTTGTGCGGCGCTGGTCCGTCGAGGTGACGTTGGCTGAAGTGCGGCGCCACCTCGGCGTCGAGACACAGCGCCAGTGGTCGGACGAGGCGATTGCCCGCACGACGCCCGTCCTCATGGGCCTGTTCTCGCTCGTGACACTCTGGGCCGGCGAGACGCTCGCCGGTGCTGCTCCACGGCAGGCGTCCTGGTACCGCAAGTCTCGTCCCACATTCAGTGACGCGCTCGCGAGCGTGCGCCACGCGCTCTGGCTCTCGACCGTTTCCGAGATCTCGCGGCAGGACCAGGACTGCATTGAAATCCCAAGACACGTCCTCAACCGCCTCACCCAGGCCGCATGCTTCCCAGCCTAAAACGGCCAAAGTCCAGCTGAGAGCCCGTCCGGCAAAACCATAGGGCTTCACAAGCACTTGTAATCCCGCGCATCTTGACCTGGCTCATAGCGGATTGCACGACAGCGAAGGCTGCGCGCATCAGAGCCCTTTAAAAGCAGCGTCCGTCACAAAATCACAAGCCATTGTTCAAGCTCATCTTTTTACCGGACCGGCTCTGGCCTGGACTTTGGCCGTTTTAGGCTGGGAAGCATGCGGCCTGGGTGAGGCGGTTGAGGACGTGTCTTGGGATTTCAATGCAGTCCTGGTCCTGCCGCGA
>DATFOP010000369.1:0-2509 GCA_035265505.1 Propionibacteriaceae bacterium
TGCTGGCTACTGCCATCGCCCTCAGGAACTCCGCATCGAGGTCGAGGAGGCGGAGCTGTGCATCGTGTCGTTGGAGTCGGTCGAAGGCGCCGGAGCGTACCTGCCCGACTTGGACGAACGGTGGAATGTCCCCGCCGCCAGGGAGGCCGTGCTTGACGTCGCCCGGCGCTGTGCCGATGTGCCCGAGATACTTGGCGTTGGGGCACATCTTCTGCTCATCGCAAGACGACCAGCAGCATGAATCACGCTAGGGAGCCGGCCGGTGATCATGACCGCAGTGCGCACCCGGCGTTGTTTACTGGACGCAGAATTCGTTGCCTTCAGGATCGGCCATGACGACGTGGTGGCTGCCTGGTTCCTTGATCTCTTGGAGCACTTTGGCGCCGAGGTCCCGGAGCCGGGCGACCTCGCCATCGCGGTGGTCCGGACCGGCGTGCAGATCAAGGTGCAATCGGTTCTTGACCGTCTTGGGCTCGGGCACCTGCTGGAACAGCAGCCGCCTGCCCAGCCCTGTCCCGGTGCCCTCCTGTACCGGATCGTCTGGATGCCGTACGGCCTGGAGCCTCCGGAATGCGGGCCTGTCATCCATGGTCACAAGCGCGTCTTGCGGGATCGCTCCAGCGCTCAGCAGCCGTTCGATGAGCACGCGGTTGTCCTCCACTACATAGCCGAGCGCGGATGCCCAGAAGGCGGCCTGGGCATGCGGGTCCGCGCAGTCGATGACGATCTTCCAGTTGAGTGTCATGTCCCCAGCATGCCGGTCCTCCCTGCTGGCCACCGTCGGTTGACGCTCGACAACTCTGAACCCTCGCGTTCAACTGTCGCTGGAACCTGCCTGCACCCGTCTGACACCGCGGGACTGCCCCGTGGCAAAGTCGTCAGGTGATCAGTGCGCTGGAGAAACTGCTGCGACGTCATGTCGAGGTCGGCACCATACCCGGCGCGGTGGCGCTGCTGGGCTTCGCTGATGCGGCGGTGGTCGCCGCCGGCCTGGCCGCCGTGGGGGGCGCTCCCATGCGCGACGACGCGATCATGCGAATCCAGTCGATGACCAAGCCGATTACGGCGGTCGCCGTGCTCCGCCTGGTGGAGGCAGGCCGACTCCGGCTCGACCAGAGTGTCGAAGAGTGGCTGCCCGAACTCGCGAACCGGCGGGTGCTCTCCAGCCCCATAGCGGCGCTCGACGACACCGTACCGGCCCAACGCGCCATCACCCTTGGTCATCTGCTGACCAATGCCTCTGGCTATGGCATGGCGGTCGTCAGTTCTCCCCTCCAGCAGGCGATGGCCGACAATGGCACCGAAGCCGGTCCGGAGCCTTCCACCCTGAGTGCCGAGGATTGGCTCACTCGCCTGGCCGAGCTCCCGCTCGCCTTCCAACCGGGAGAGGGTTGGCGATACCACCACTCGTTCGGCCTGCTCGGCGTCCTCATTGCCCGGCTGACCGGTCGACCGCTCGGCGACCACCTGGCCGATGACGTGTTCGGCCCGCTCGGGATGACCGACACCGCCCTATGGGTGCCCGAGGAGAAGCTCGACCGATTATCTGCGGCCTACAGGCACGGCGACGACGGTTTGGTCGAGACTGAACCTGCCGGCGGTGGCCCTTACGCAGGACCGCCAGCCTTCGATGTGAGTCACGGCGAGCTCGTGTCCACCGCACGCGACTTCCACCGCTTCACCCGCATGCTCGCCGACGGAGGCCAGGTCGACGGGGAGCCGGTGATCTCGGCCGACCATCTGCGGCAGATGCTCAGTGACCAGGTGCCCGCCGAAAATAAGACGCCGGACAGCTTCTTTCCGGGCTTCTGGGAAGCGATGGGCTGGGGGTTCGGCGTAGGGGTGCGGACCGAGGGACCACAGCGCGGCCGCTACGGCTGGTCGGGCGGCCAGGGCACCGACTTCTTTGTCGATCCCGACGGCACGATCGGCATCCTGTTCACCCAAGTTGAGCTGGGAGGGCAGATGTCACCGATGGTCGAAGAGTTTCAGGCGCTCCACCACCCGCCCCGGTGAACCGTGGTCGCGGCGACCCCTGCCAGCTACCCGCCGAGCAGCGCGGTGCGAGTCGGAACATGCCTGCGAGCTGTCCAGAGTCTTGCCCAAAGTCATGGACGAGGTCTAAGCCCGATGAGTTCAGCGAGCGAGCCAGTCTCAATAGCATCACAACGACTGACGACGACAGGAGCTTCATGTGACCACCGACTGGACGACCGAGACCAGGGCCATCGGCGAGTACGCCGAGGTCAACGGCATCAACCTCTACTTCGAGACCCACGGGGTGGGGCGACCCATGATCCTGCTGCACGGTGGGCTCGGATCCGGCGAAATGTTCGGGCCGACTCTCCCCGCGCTGGCGGAGCGCCAGCAGGTCATCGTCGTCGACCTCCAAGGGCACGGGCGCACGGCGGACATCGACCGGCCGATCGACATCAGGCTGATGGCCGACGACATCGCGGCGCTCATCGACCACCTCCGGCTGGAGAAGCCGGACATCGTCGGCTATTCG
>DATFOP010000370.1:0-7668 GCA_035265505.1 Propionibacteriaceae bacterium
GTCTTGCCCGTTCCAGTTCGAGCCTGGCCGATCATGTCCGTGCCGGTCAGGGCGATGGGAATCGCCATTGCTTGAATCGGGAACGGATGGACGATCTCGGATCGGGCGAGTGCATCCACGATGGATGGCAGCACCCCGAGATCGCTGAATGTCCTGCGATCCGGTGCCTGGGTTTCTTCGCTCAGTATCGTGCCTTTGATTGCGTGATCTTGTGGGCGGCGGCGGGTGCGGTTGAGTGCACGGCCACCACCTGCGCGACGTCGCCCCCCAAGACTGCGCCGCGAATTCCCGTAGTCTAACGGCATCGCGTCCCGAGGTCGCGCGAGTGCGCCGCGACCGCCGGCTCAGCTCGGCAGGTACCGGTCAGGGTCACCTGGGTCGTTAGGCTGCGGCCATGAGCGAGGAGTCGATCAAGCCAGCGGAGCCGTGGGTCGACGACCTGGCCTACCGGCAGGGTGCGGTGGATCTCCTCGGCATCCTCGCCTATGGTGCGCTCAGTGCCTTCGAGAGGCTGGCCGAAGACGGCCGGATGGCCCCTGAGCTGTCTGACAAGGTGCACTTGGCCACCATGGCTGCACGACAAGTCGCGCACTTCGAGCAAGTCCGCACCCACCTCGCGACCAGCGGAGTTGACGTGATGGACGCGATGGAGCCTTTCCACGCGGCGTTCGACGCGTACCACACATACACCAAGCCGAAGGACTGGCTGGAGGGGTTGCTGAAGGCCTACGTCGGGGACGGGTTTGCCGCCGACTTTTACCGCGAGGTGGCCGCCTTCGTTGACTCCGACACTCGCAGCCTGGTGCACGAGGTTCTCGCGGACGCCGGCCATGCTGACTTCGTCGTCGAGAAGGTAAGAGCTGCGATCGATGCCGATGCCAGGGTGGCTGGGCGCCTGGCGCTCTGGGGGCGCCGGCTGGTCGGCGAGGCATTGAGCCAAGCTCAGCGGGTGGCCGCGAACCGTGACGCCCTGACCAGCCTGCTGACCGGAACGGTCGACCGTCCGGGCATGGATCTAGCAGCGATCAGCCGGATGTTCACCCGACTCGTCGAGAACCACGCCCGCCGCATGTCCACCCTCGGCCTGGAGTCCTAGCCGCAGAGCTGCGAACAGATGAGACCGCATGCTCGCGAGCATCGTTGGATGGCGCTGCCCTGTCTGGACGAGCGAGTGAGCACGACACGCTTTTCGTCGTGCGAGCGAATGAGGAAGACAGGGTCTGACAGTGCGATCGCGCGAGCGAACAAATGACACTGCGCGATCGCGCGAGCGAACGATCAACTAGACGGCGCCGAAGCCGACTCGGCGGGCGTTCTCTTCCCCGATGTCGACGTAGGCGATTCGGTCGGCGGGAATGAGCACCTTGCGGCCGTGCTCGTCGGTCAGGGTGAAAACGCCGGAGCCGTTGCCGTTCATCGCGTCCTCGAATGACTTCTGCACGTCGGCGGCCGACTCTGTGGTCTCCACCACGATCTCGCGGGTGACGTGCTGGATGCCGACCTTGATCTCCACGGATTCCTCCTGCAAATGGCGTGCTAAGCGAGCAACCTGACTAGCTAACCAGTTGCTCTTTCTCTTCATCGGTAGCGGGCCGGATGACCAGACGCGTCCAAGCTCCCACGTAGACCCGATCGTCGGGTTTCAGCTCGCGCTTCACGCCGACTGGAATGGGGTCGGTTGGCATCGCCCCTGCCGCAGACCCGACGAACGTGCCATTGGACGAGTCCAAGTCTTCCACCCACCAGCGCGTGCCATCGGTCGTGAGCTGGCACTGGCGCCGGCTTACGCCGCTGTCAGGATCGCAATCGATTTCCGGATGGATGTTGCGACTTCTTGACGTGCGGCCGACCAGCACGGAGGTTGGCCGCAGCGGCACGATTTCCGGGAGGCCGGCCGAAGGCAGCGGATCCGGGCTTTCCTGCGCCTCATACCACCCGGGGTCGATCCAGACCTCGGCCACCCAGTCGAACGATGCTGCAGCCGGCGCTTCCGGAGAACCAGCGTGATCTGCGTCTGGTGAACTCGAGACCGCCACCTGCTCCTCAGGCGGTGCCACCGGCCGGGGCATCGTCCCTGTGGTGAAGTCATAGCCGCAGGCCTCGCAGAACAGCGCGTCGGCGACATTGGGGGTTCCGCAGTTGGGACAACTCTGGGTGGGCCGGCTGGTCTGCGCGGGCGCCTGAGTTGGGGCGTCCGTTGGAGGCGGCGGAGCCGCGGCTTCGGCCGTGGCGGCGCCGGCCCCGATGGGCATTCCGCAGACGTCGCAGTAGTCGTCCGACTGTGAGGTGTGTCCGGCCGGGCACACTGCTGTCATCGAGGTGTCCTGTCCTGGGCGTTGGCGCTCATGCTCAGCTGCGAACTCGAGTGGTCTTGGTTGACGCGGTGTCCAGGGCCATCTCGTCGGCTTTGTCGATTGAGCGCTTCAGCCGCACGGTCCCGGTCTCCACATTGTCGATGTCGACCACCTTGCGCAACTTGGCGGTGGCCTCGTCGTTGCCAGTCTCGGCGGCGAGCTGGACGGCTCGTCCGAGCTTCATGGTCGCGGTGTCCACGTCCCCGGCCGCCTTCGCCGCGAGGCCGTCCTGAATGGCCTGCGCCAATTCGGTCTGTCCGGTGTAGTGGGCTACCTCGGGGTTGATGCGGGTGGTCAGGTGGTCGTCATCGGACCACCTTGCCTTCACCAGTCCCTGGGCCACCACTTGATCGCCGATAGCCAGCTGTACCCGTGCGGCGAGTTGTTCTTGGCCGATCGCCTTGGCGGATAATCGGACGCTCACGTGGTAATCCCGCGACTCGTCACCCCACGACCCGGTGGGATATCCGCCGGTGAGCGGGTTCACCTCGACTCGGCGTGCCGTCAGGTCCTCCACAGTCGGCGAAACCTGTCGCACGAACAGCACGTGGGCGCCTTGGGGTGCCCAAACCCGGAGCTGCGCGTCGGCAACCCCGCGGCTCATCGACTGCTGCATCAGTTCCGCGAAGACCTGCCCCATTTGTTCGGGGCTGGGAATGATGTCGACCGTGCCGAGCAGTGCCTGGGCGATCCGACGTACTTCCGCGACCTGCCAGTCAACACCAACGCCACGGCAGTCGCACTGGAACTTGCCAGTGACGCCGCGTATCGCCGCAGTCAGCTGCTCAGGGGTTTCGTTGTGGTTCTCCCCGTCGGTCAGCAAGATCGCATGGCGCTGGGCCAGCATCGGTGCCGAGTCGAACAACCGGCCGGTCAAGGTTAACCAGGTGCCCATCGCGGTGCCACCGTCGGAACGGAACATGCTGATTGCCTGGTGCGCGTCGAAACGCGTACGAGCATCCATGCGAACCATCCCGGTCCCAGTGCGCACCGGTGGATAGGCGAGATAGGCCTGATGGGTGCCCGCCACAACGGCAAACCAGGTTCCGTCCAGAATCTGGTCGACGGCGGCCGAAGCGGCCAATTTCGCGGCTTCCAATTTCATCCGGCCCATCGAGCCCGACGTGTCCACAATGATGATCTCGCCCGCGTCGCCGGCGCCGGTCTGACCCGCCACTCCAGCGCCCGAGCAGGTGACCGTGACAATGGCGTTCACGTCCGTGCCCCCGTCAGGCAGGAACTCGTTCTGATAGACGGTCGCGCTGAACTCGGCCATGATCAATTACCTCTTCCTTGGTCGTCCGGCTCAGTATGCCTGTCGGCCCTTCGAGTGGGCTCAGGGCACGGCTGTTGCCAGGCTCAGGGCGCCTCAATGCGAGCCAGGGCCACCGAGATGTTGTCCTTGCCGCCTTGATCGTTCGCCCAGCTGACCAGGGCGGAACTCAGCGCGAGTGGGTCGGCGTCCGCGTCGCTCAGCTCGGCAATGAGGGCTTGCAATTCGGAAGCTTCGGAGACGTAGTTCCACAGGCCATCGGAGCACACCAGCAGCCAGCCCGGCCCGATGGCCTCGATTGACCCCGTACGAGGCACGAAGTCCGGTGAATCCCGTCCCAGCCATTTGGTGATGGCGTGCGCTTGGGGCCCGTTCTCCGCCTCTGCCCGGGGGACCCCCATGGCAATGCGTACCTGCGCGACCGAGTCGTCGAGGCTTAGCTCTTGAGGCTCTCCGGGGCTGCCGCGATCCGGGATCCAGTACACCCGGCTGTCGCCCACATTGCCGAAGACGATGAGATTGTCTTCGACCACTGCGGCCACAAACGTGCATGATGCCGCGCTATCGCTGTCTGTCGCCGTGTTATCGATGACGGCTGCGTTCGCTGCGGCTGCGGCCGCCTCCAGGGCGGTGGCGATGGCGGCAGACCGGCTGGCCGGTACGCCCATGCCTGCCGGCCGGTGAGCGATCAAGAGATCGCGCGCAGCGCGTGCTGCTGCCAAGCTGGCCACGTCGGAGTCCACCGACGTCGATACCCCGTCACAGACGACGAGGACGGCCCGGCCGCCACCGCCGGGGTCCGCGGCGACAGCGGTGGCGTCCTCGTTGCGGAAATGGCGGATCCCTTTGTCACAGCAGGCGGCTACCCAGGCTGCGGGATGCTCGGTGTAGTGATCACGTTCGGTGGGCGCTTTGGTCCCGCAGGTCAGGCAGTAGCCGTCGGACCCGATTTCGCCACCGCAATTGGCACATGGGCGGGCTACTACCAGCGTCTTGTCGAAACCGTCAGGCGGATCAGTTTCCAGCGTGCTGGCTTCGATCGGCCGGGACAAGGTGATCGGCGACTCCAGCTCAGCGGCAGGCTGATCCGAGCCATCCTCGGCTGTGGTCGGCGTCAGGTTGGCACCGCATGCTTCGCAGAAGCTCGCGCTGGGCGCGACGGGGTTCCCGCAGTTGGGACACCTCGGCGTGGTTTTCGCGGGTGCGGCAAGCGCAGGATCGGTCATCGCAGTGTCCACCTTCGCACGGCGTTGGCCTGATCGACCAGCTCATAGCGATGGGCCTCGTCCGTCTCCACGGCGGCCATCGTTCGATAGGTGGCTTCCAACCCATCCCGCAGCGAGTCGTCGGTAGCACGATACGGGCCCAGCTGAATGTTCTGCTTCGGCCCGCTTCGACCCACCTCGGCGAGTGCCCGGCGAAGAATCTCGGCGGTCAACTGGGCCTGTTCCCGAGGATCAAGACGAACGCCATTGACGCTCTCCAGCGCTTTGGACAGCGAGGGTAGGCCAGCGTCGGATTCGTACAGATGGATCGCGCGAAGCCTGCGCGCTTCGGGGAAGGCCCGACTCGTGGACGGCACAAGATCAAGTGCGGCGACTGCGCCCGCGACGTCGTGGCGGGCGGCCCGGATTCGGGCCATGCCGAAGGCAGCCGGCGCCACGTAGTTGGCGTCGGTGCTAGCGCAGGTCCGGTAGAGGGACTCTGCGATGACATCTTCCCCGCCACGCTCACAGGCCAGCGCAAGCGCCAGCTTGGCGGCCAGTTCACCGGGGACCTGCCCGTAGACCGCATTGAAGGAGGCTTGGGCTGCGGCGAAGTCTCGACGCTGCAGGCTTGCCAGCCCGCTCACCCAGACGGCCCGCCACTCCCACGGGTCGTTCCCGAGCATCGCATTGACGAACTCGTCGACAAGCTCCGGCTTGCCAAGTTCAAGTGCCGCGTGGCAGCTGGCCAGCAATACCTCGGCTGTGACGGCCGGTGCCCGCCGCAGCTCGCGTAACCGTGCGGCAGGGTCGTCGAGTGAAATGTTGCTCAGCCACGGGTATTGCGGGTCGCTCGTGTCGGCGCGTAGTGGCGGCAGCTCGTGCCACTCCAACGCATCGCTGGTGATCGCTGGCGCCTCGAAAAGCACGGAAGCTGCGGACGTGAGGGCTGTGCCCGGAGTTTTCTCGGCTACCACCTCCCGGAGAATGCCAAGCGTCTGGACCCGGAGCTCGTCTACCGACCCGAACCGGTCCGCTGGATCTGGAGCGCAGGTCTTGAGCAGCAGCCGGTAGAGCGAGTCGTGTTCGGCGAACAGCGGTGTCTCATCCACTGGCGGCAGGCTGGCGACATACTTGCTCTGGTAGCCGCGGAACTCCATCATCAACACCAGCAGAGTCCTGCCGATGGTGTAGATGTCGGAGGCGACCGTGGTACCGACCTGCGCCACTTCGGGCGCCTGGTAACCGACGGTGCCGTAAATCGCCGACTCTTGATCATCGATTCGGCGCACGCCGCCGAGGTCGATCAGTTTGACGGCGTCACCGACCTGGATCAGGTTGTCGGGCTTGAAATCGCAATAGACCAGGCCAAGATCATGCAAGTACGTGAAGGCCGGCAGGATCTCCAGGATGTAAGCCAGCGCCTGATCTACCGGCAGCGGATCGTACGCGCCTCCCGCCGCCCGCATCCGTTCTTTGAGGATCTGCTTCAGCGACGTGCCGCCGACGTATTCCATGACGATGTAGCCGGCGTCGCCGTGAGTGACGAAGTTGTAGATCTCCACGATCAGGGGATGCTCGACCTGGGCGAGGAATTGCCGTTCCGCGATGGCAACCGTCAGAGCGTCTTTGTCGCCCGTGTTCAGTAGGCCTTTGAGCACGACCCAGCGGTCGGAGACGTTCTTGTCTCGAGCGAGATAGATCCAGCCCAGACCTCCGTACGCCAGGCAGCCAGCGACTTCGTACTGCGAGGCGACAAGTTCACCGGGCCGAAGCTTGGGGGTGAAGGAGTACGCGTTGCCGCATTTGGGACAGAACCCCTCTGCTCGACCAGGCTGCCCGTTGCGAGAGCGGCCAACGGGGGAGCCGCAGTTGGGACAGAAGCGCTTCTCTTCCGGGATCTGCGGGTTCTTCATGATCGCCTGTGATGCGTCGATCACGGGGGCCGGCGGCACGCGGGTAAGGCCGGCGCCCAGACGGGCCGAACGCAGTCGCGACGAGCCGGAGTGCACTCGCTTGGTGATCTTGGAGCCAGCCGCGGTCAATCGGCTCGAGCCGAGTGCGGTGGAACCCAGCCGGCTGGAGCCGCGGGTTCTCGTGGACGTTGCGCCGGCTGGAGGAGCCGCGGCGGCGTCGTCAGGGACTCCTGCGGCCTTTGCGGACGCCCTCGTTCCTGCCGCCCTGCCAGCAGGAGTAGATGCCGGTGCGCTCGGCGGACTGCCGCAGACGTCGCAATAGCCGTCGACGATGGTCCCCGTACATCCGGGCTGCATGCATGCGGTCATGACGACTCCCGGGAGGCGAACTGCAAGTACGTCGAATAGATGCCGACCAACTGGGCGGCGATGGCCATCCGCGCCGGCCGGCGGTCCAGTTCCTCCCGGGCCATGGCGTACGCACGGGCGATCTCTGGTCGGTCGGCCGCAGCCGTCGCCACCGCCTTGGCACGGTAGGCGTTCAGCCGCCCAGACAGCTCATCGCGCTCGTGCATCGCAGCTGCGTAGGCCTCTTGTGCCACAGTCATCGCGCGGGCCACTTGATCAAGTCGACGGAGGTAGTTGTCGAGCTTCGCCGACGTGTTGGGAGGTGGACCGAGGGCGTCGACATCCGGGACCGCATAGTGGGGCGCGGGGTCAACGGCAGCCACACACTGGCGGACGAGCTCGGTCAGGGCTTCCTCCCGTGCCTGAAGGTCAGCTTGTTTGCGGCGCGCGAGCTCCGCCTTCCCCGTCGCCTCACGCCGTTGCGACGCTGCCACGATCAGATCACGTTCAAAGGTCGCAGCTTCGATCTCCAGCGGTCCGAGGAGACCGCCCACATCGCCGCCGCGGCCGGC
>DATFOP010000371.1:0-2235 GCA_035265505.1 Propionibacteriaceae bacterium
AGGACACTCCGAGCCTCGGCGTACCAGGCTGCTGCCCGCCCCCATCCGCGCCAGGAGTGCCACCCGGGGCCACCCGCTGGCCGAGCGGCAAACGCTCCACCCATACGGGGGGTTGTCCCGCACTCCGGCATGCAACTCGGCGGCCACCACGATTGCTGATGCGCGAAACGACCTGACCGGAGATGGTTCCCTCGACGGCACATGCGCTGTCCCGGCAGACCGTCCGCTTACGGCCAGCGTGCTCGCAAGTTCACCTCGTCGAAGGGACTGCTCGGGATCGCCGGTCGCACGCCCTCCTACCAGCGGCCTGGTGGCGACTGAGGCGACAGGCTCGCTCATCGGCAGATCCGGAAGTCGTCTGGCTGCTCAAGCGGAGGCTGGGGATATCCACGAGCGAGAGATTCAGCGGAGCGGTGCTGCCGGACGATCAAGGGACCCGGCTGCAGCAGCGGACGATCTCAGCCGCCTTACTGCCCTTGAGTGCCTGACGCCCGATGGACCGCCAGCGGTCATGTCGCTACCGGACCCTCCACGCCTCGCATCATTAGCAACAATTGATTCAAAAAGAATATCGGTGAAAACGCGAATACGTGGGTCAAGTCCTGAGCGTCCTGTAAATGGGTGGCCTGTTGATCATGCGGCGACCTTCCTGCGCCGGTTGTTCTTGGTGTCGTGGGTGCTTGCCGGTGGCGGGTCGAGCCCGAGCTCGCTCCGTAGTAAGGCGAGCTGGTGGCGCTCGAGGTCGCTGACCGACACCCGGCACCAGCGGTCGGCGGCGCGGATCATGGTCGCGTAGACCAGCTTCATCGCCGAGCGTTCGTCGCTGAACCGGCCGATCACCTTGGTGCGGCGGCGTTCCTCGACGAACGACCGCTCGGCCAGGTTGGTGGTGCGGACCCGGATGCGGTGCCGGACCGGGACGCGGTGGATCGCCAGCAGCGCGTCGCGGTCGTCTTCGAAACAGGCTACGGCGGCGGGGAACGAGCCCCGGAACGTGTTGGCCAGCCGGTCGGCGGCCGCCCGGGCGGCGTCCAGGGTGGGGGCGTCGCGGACCGCGTAGACGTGCGCCATCACCTCCGCGGCCGCCTCGTCGGGCAGCTTGGCCCGGATGTTGGCCAGCCGGTGGAACCAGCACCGAATGCGGATGGAGGCCGGGAAGCACACCTCGATCGCGTTCACCAGGCCGGGTGCGCCGTCGGAGGTGATAGTGGTCGGCATCCGCAGCCCGCGGCTGAGCATCGAGCGGAAGAACTCGGTCCAGCAGGCCTCGGACTCCTTGTTCCCGACGGCCAGGTGCAGCAGGTGTTTGCGGCCGTCGGCGGCGATGCCCCAGCCGACCAGCAGCGCTTCCTTGGCGCCGTGCCGGCGCAACGACTCAAACACCGCGTCGACGAACAGGTACTCCACCTCGATGCCGGACAGGTCACGGCTGATGAAGGCCTGATAGTCCTCCCACAGCCGGTCGGTGATCTCGCTGACCGCGGACTTGGAGATCAGCAGCTCCCCGGTGGCGTCTCTGAACGCGTCCTCGACGTCGCGGGTGGACAGGCCGCGGGCATACATCTCGTTCACCAGCGACTCCAACACCGCACTGTTGCCGTCCAAGAACCCCATCAGGCTTGACCGGAAAGGCTCGCCCGCGCCGCGGACCTGCGGCACCGCCACGTCGACGAACCCCTCCGCGGTGCGCAGCCGGCCCCGCTCATAACCGTTCCGCGACCCGGCCTGGTCCTCGCCGCGGCGGTCGTAGCGGCCGCGGCCACCCAGGAAGTCGCGCTGCTCCCCCTCCAGCAGCTCCTGCACCACCAGCCGGCTCACCGTCTCTACCAGCGCAGAGACAATGTTGCTTTCACGGTCGGCGCCGCCAGCGAGCAGACCCTGCAGCTGCTCGCGAGCGATCACCGACGGGGCTACCCTTCTCATCGGCCTGCTCCTTCGATCGTCGGTCTTAGTCACCCGACATGATCGAGCAGGCCACCCTCATTTACAGGAACGGTAGGACGCGACCCAGGGCAGGTTCTACACGGCCTTTCGAAGAACACAGATCATCCAACAAAGCGTCCACCTTCCAACCCCGAAAGCTCAGCCGAGTAAAGGGTCATGTGAGGCTGTGATACGTGGGACTGTGAGTCATGCAGATACCTGCTTCGCCCCACGAAGTCACCACTGACTGGTTGGCGTCGGTCCTGGACGGTCAGGGCGTGGGACCCGACAGCATTCAATCGTTTGACGTAG
>DATFOP010000372.1:0-2565 GCA_035265505.1 Propionibacteriaceae bacterium
GCTCAGGAGCCTGCCTGACTTTGCCGCCTACCGTTCGGGATTCCAACGCATCATGTGTAGGGAACTCAATACCTTGCCTCGGGGGGAGTGCAAATGAGAGCAGATCAGCGCCAGTGGGTGGCGTCAGAACTGCGGTGTAAACGTGCGACGGGCGTAGGTTCCCTCGAAGAGCTGACGACTCACGAAGGAGACCTACACCCGTGGCAGCACGAGTATCGCCCACCGAGACCATCCGCGCCGAGATCCACGAGCTGTTCGCGTCCGACCGGCGAGCTGCTGAGCGTCCTTGAGCAGGTCGCGCGGCTGTCGGTACGCCTGACCTTTCAGAGCGTGGTGGAGGAGATCGTCTGCGAGGAGCTGGGGCGTGACCGCTACCAGCGCCGACGCGAGGACTCGCCCGAGGGCTACCGCAACGGCTGGCACCAGCCCCGCACGCTGAAGACCGCAGCCGGGCCGGTGCCGCTGCAGCGCCCCAAGCTGCGCCACGCGCACGCGGCGCTGTGCGATCGGCTCTTCGGCCAGGGCGTCACCAGGACGTACGCGCTGGAGACGCTGGTCATCTCCTGCTGGGTGCGGGGCCTGTCGGACCGCGATGTGGAGGCGATGCTAGTCGAGGTCTTCGGCCAGGACGCGACGATCAGCCGCACCACCGTCAGCCGGATCTGCCAGCGGCTGCGGGCGGAGTTCGACGCCTGGAAGCGCCGCGACCTGACCGGGGTCCGCATCGACTACCTGTACCTGGACGGGTCGTTCTTCAAGATGCACCCCAAGGCCAGGGCCGAGCCGGTGCTGGCCGCCTGGGGCATCGACGTCGACGGCAAGCCGGTCTTGCTCGGCCTTGGGCCGGGGGCTGCCGAGTCGACCGACGCCTGGCGAGGCTTCCTCCAGGACCTGGGCGACCGGGGGCTTGGCGCCCCGCTGCTGGTCATCTCCGACGGCGGCAGGGGCCTGTGCGCGGCGATCGAGTGCTCGTTCCCGACCAGCCTGCATCAGCGCTGTCTGGTCCACGTCTGCCGCAACCTCATCGCCAAAGTGCCGACCCACGCCCAGGACCAGGTAAAGGGGGACTACTGGGCGATCTTCGACCAGATCGACCACGACGGCGAGGCCGCCGTCACCGAGGGCCGCCGGCGAGCCAAGCGGTTCATCGCCAAGTGGAAGCCGCTGTACCCCTCCGCGGTCGCCTGCGTGGCCGACAACCTCGACGCGCTGCTGGTCCACCTGCTGTTCCCGGCCGAGCATCGCAAGCGCATCCGCCACTCCAACCTGATCGAGCGCACCTTCGGTGAGACCCGCCGCAGGGTCAAGGTGATCGGCCGGCTGCCCGGTGAGCGCAGCTGTCTCAGCCTGGTCTGGGCGGTGCTTGACCGCGCCTCCAAAGGCTGGCGCGGGTTCACCATGACGCCCAAGTCGCTGCGGCGGCTGCAAGACCTCCGCCGTGAGCTGCTCCACCAGCGATCCAACCAGAACGAACCGGAGGTGATCCCCGAGACTGTCACCACCGCCGCATAGGATCACATCAGAGCCTGCGTCCGGAGCCCTTTACACCGCTCGTGAGACGCCACCTCGGGTCACAAGCCGCGGCCGAGGCTCAGACGTGACCCGGTAGGGCGAAGATCCCGTAGGCGAATCCTTCGGCGGTCAGGGTGTCTCCGACGACCGAGATCCCGCTGGCCAGCAGGGGTGCGGCGCCGGAGAGTTCGCCTGTGCTGAGTGTGGCTCGGTCGCGTTGCGGGTTGACGACGACCAGATGCGTCTCGCCGCGGAGGTACGCGAAGGGGTAGCCCTCGTGGAGCACGCGGGTGGCCACCCTCGAGCCGAGCGCGGGTGTCGACCTTCGCAGCGCGATGAGTCGCTTGACGAGGTTGAGCGTGGAGTCGGGATCCTGCTCCTGCGCCGCGACCGTCGGGCGCGTGGGATCGGGATCGACGGGCAGGTACAACCGGGACGGATCAGCCGTGGAGAACCCTGCGTTGGGGCCGTCGTCCCACTGCATCGGCGTACGCCAGCCAGCCCGGTTGTAGGCGGGATTGCAGATGGACCCCTCCACCTCGGGCATGCCGGGAACGTAGCGCATCCCGATCTCGTCGCCGTAGTAGAGGCACGGCACCGACCCCCAGGTGAGGAGAAAGGTCAAGGCGGCCCCCAGCTGCTCTTCAGTCCGCGGACCGCACCGCAGCCGGTCGAAGTCGTGGTCGGCCGTGGACATGATCACGGGTCGGCCGGGGTCCAGCTCCTTGGCGGCGTTCCAGCCGTCGAGGAAGACGCGCATGCTCCCACGGCCGGCGGCGTCGAAGAACGGGTCCTGCGGCGCCTGGAACGGCAGCACGCCCGCGAAGTGGTTATCAAACAGGCTGGCATGCTCCTGGTGGATAACCAGGAAGAAGTCCGCATGAAATGCCAGTGGTGCGCCGGTGCGGGGCTCTTTTCCCTCCGGAACGATGACCGCGTCGGGATACGCGGTGTCCAGCCACTCACGGATCTCACCCCACAGCGCGGCAGTCAGCTGCTGGCCCCGCTCCACGTCGCCATCGTCCTTGACCAGAGAGAACGCCATGTCGATCC
>DATFOP010000373.1:0-3845 GCA_035265505.1 Propionibacteriaceae bacterium
AAAAACCGGCACCGGATGCCGGGCGGGTCGCCGGCCTGTGCGCTGCCGCCAGCCGGCTACAACCCCGCTCAGCCAGGGACCAAAGCGCTCTAGCGGCGCGAAGGCCAGCCAGCAGATCACGGTCGGCGCGAAGTGGATGTAGAGCACGGCGACCGTGAAAACGTGGAAGCTGAGCCAGAACAGCGCCGCTACTAGCAACGCACGACCGCGCAGCCACAAGACCACCAGCGAGGTCAATTCCGCGGTGAACGAGAACCACTGCATGAGGTGCAGCAGCTCCGGATAGGGCATCAGGAACTGGCCTAGCCCGTGTGGCCGGCGAACGATCGCCCACATCAGGATCGAGCTCTCCGGCCAACTGCTGAGGCTCCAGCCGCCGCTGCGGATCTTGGTGAGCGCGGACAGGGAATAAGTGGAGACCACGGCGATCTGGATGCACTTGAGCGCCCATCCCGCCTGCCGGGATCGCTCACCGCTGGCCCAGCGTGCAGGAATGCTGCCCACCGTCGGCAGGACCCAGAGGGCCACGATCAACGCAAGATGATCATGATCAACCTTGCCGTAGCTCATGCCGATCGCCGTCCACCAGGTGAAGGCGGCGGCGACCACAAGTCCAGCGGCCACCGGCAGCCGATTCGCTGCCGCCACCAGGGAACCGACAATCACGATCAGGTACAGCGTGACAGTGAGGAGGACGCTCGGCTGCGGTAGCGAGAACAACCGCTCGAGCAATAACGGCCGGTACAGCTCGGGATGGCGGCTCAGCGGGATTGGATCGCGGACGATGAGATGCACATCGACGATCACGAACAGGTAGCAGACCGTACGGAAAAGCGCGGCCCGGCTCTCCGGAAGCGGCGGCGCGAACCAGTCGACCGCTGCCCGGACACGGCTGCCGCTCATCGAGGCACCTCCCAGGCGGCCAGCTCGACCAGTCGAGTGGGGCCGCGACGTCCGTCGACCAGGCGCGTCTCGTCCTGGACCAGCCAGACCTGCTGGATCTCTGACTCCCCGGGATGGCGCCTCGTCCAGCCGTCCACCACCGAGCGCAGCAGTGAGGGATCGGAGGTGATCGCTGGAATGCGGGCCTCGATCTCCGCCCGACTGATTCCGGCACTCTCGACGCGCAGGGGGAGGTCGATCCGGCGCCCATCCGCCAGCCGACCCTCGACCCGAGTGATCACGATGGTTGCGTCGCCCGGCGGAGAAAACGCGTACTGGGACAGTGGCCCGAACGGCCAGACGTCGTCGCTCATCCGCAGCGATCCGTTGAGAAGGAGCCCGATTCCGATCAAAGCGACCGAGATGCGCCAGGCCAATGACCACCTGGATATCACGCGGACGTCCGGCTCCACCGCCCGATTACAGCACAGCAGCGGCCCGCTCGTTGCCGGGCGCACATTGTCGATCGGCGGCCCCATCTGAGTCAGGATGGACCGTGCCGCTTCGTCCGTCCTACCCCATCCGTACGGCCAGGCTCCTCCTTCGACCACTGCGTGCATCAGACACACCCGACCTGGTCGCGTACCGGTCCCTGCCGGAGGTCTGCCGTTGGGTGCCGTTCGAGCCCATGAACGCCGAGACCATCGCCAGCCGGCTGCGGGGTCCCTGGGCGGCGACCACGTTGGAGACTGAGGGCGATGTCTTGACTCTAGGAGTGGAAGTGCCTACCACGGGCGAGGTCATCGGCGACGTGATGCTGCGCTGGCTCAGCGCGGAGCACAGCTGCGGTGAGGTGGGCTACGTCTTCCATCCCGCCTTCGCTGGTCAGGGGTACGCCACGGAAGCGGCGCATGCGGTGCTCCACCTGGCTTTCGATGACATGGCCCTGCATCGCGTGATCGCCCGCATCGATGCCCGTAATCAGATGTCCGTTCGGGTGGTGGCTCGACTTGGCATGCGTCAAGAGGCGCATCTTGTGGAGAACGAGCGGTTCAAGGGCGAGTGGAGTGATGAACTGGACTACGGACTGCTGGAACGTGAATGGCTCGCTCAACACCGGGACGGCTGCCGGGCACCAACGATCGGCCAACGGCACTAGCCCGTCCCGTTCAGGGGAGCGCTTCGGCCAGGTCGATGACGGCCTGGTCCGATGGATGGTCGGCGCGTCAGCCTATTGATCTCAGACGTGACGATCCACGCCTTGCGGCAGCTGGGAACGGTCCCAGCCCAGCTCGGCGATGGCCAGCTCGAACGCGTAGCGATCGGTCATGCCCGCGACATATCCGACGGCGGTCCAGATGGTGTCGTCCTCAGACACCGGGGTGGCTCCTGGAATGAGCTGAGGGCGTTCGGCGTAATAGTCGACCAGGGCGTGGAGAACCTCGACGACGGCGCGCGATTGTGCGAGCGAGGCGGGTCGCACATAGATGCGCTCGTAGTTGAACGCCCGCAGGGAGGCGAGGGCTCCGGCTTCGCTGGCGGGCATCCCGATCTCTCCCTGCTCGACGATGCAGCGGGAGACGGCGCGAACAAAGGTGTTGAGCTGCTCCTTGCGGCTGCGGCCACAAACGCTTGCCACGTCCGCGGGCAAATCGGATTGGCCGACAATGCCCGCATGCACGGCGTCCTCGAGATCGTGCGCACAGTAGGCGATCCGGTCGGCCCAGCTCACGACCTCGCCTTCGGGCGTACTGGGAGCAGGGCGCGACCACGAGTGGTTGCGAATGCCGTCGAGCGTCTCAGCGCACAGATTCAGGCCAGTCAGAACGACGTCCGCGCCCCAGGGCCCATGCTCGTAACCCTCGGGGAGGAAGGCGTCGAAGGCTTCCTCGCTGGCGTGGCCGCCGGGACCGTGGCCGCAGTCGTGGCCAAGGGCGATCGCTTCGGTCAGCGTGGCGTTCAGGCCGGCGCTGCGGGCGATGGACGTGGCCACCTGGGCGACCTCGAGCGCGTGGGTCAGCCGTGTGCGCTGGTGATCAGTCGGATAAACCACGACCTGGGTCTTGCCCGCCAGCCGCCGGAAAGCGGTGGAGTGCACGATCCGATCGCGGTCTCGCTCGAAGCAGGTCCGGACGTCGTCGGGCATTTCAGGAGTGGCTCGGTGACCGGCTCCTTCGGCGAAGGTCGCCTCCGGCCGCAGAGTCTCCCGTTCCCGATCTTCCCGGCTGAGGCGGTCAACCAGCCGAGCTGGCGGGAGCCGCCGGACGGAGTCCTCGTGCGCGCGCACCGTGCCGCCGTCAGGATGCCCGGCCATGGTCGCGGCCCACGCCTGCGCCCGAGGCGTGATCTCCTCATCCACCAGAAATGCCCAGCTCCGCATCGGCAAGATCAAGATCACGACCCGAGCTGTCGTTCAGCCAGCCGTCGGGCAGTGCCACCTTGTCCCGAGGAGCTCCTTGACGACCACGAGGTAGCCCCAGCTCACCCGTCGGGAAGGGGACGTTCGGATCGAGCTGACCGAGTAATCGATCAAGTTCCAGCAGCGTGGACACCATGCCCAACTGGCGCCGGATCTCACCGCCCACCGGGAGACCTTTGAAGTACCAGGCCATGTGCTTGCGAAGATCGGTCAGGCCGGGCACTTCGCCGAAGAGGATCGCGAGCAGCTCGGCGTGCCGGCGCACGATTGTCGCCACCTCGCCGAGTGTCGGCAACAGCTGACGAGGCCGATTCGAAAAGGCGTCGGCGAGATCCCGGAACAGCCAGGGACGGCCGAGACAGCCGCGGCCAATCACTACCCCGTCGGCGGCGGTCTGACGCATCATCGCCAGTGCGTCGGCAGCCTCCCAGATGTCACCATTGCCGAGGACCGGGATAGTGACGGCGTCTTGAAGCGCGGCGATGGCTTGCCAGTCTGCGCAGCCGGAATAGGCCTGCTGCGCAGTACGACCATGCAGGGCGAT
>DATFOP010000374.1:0-7647 GCA_035265505.1 Propionibacteriaceae bacterium
CAGGGAAGGCGATTCACAGCGCTCGATCGCCCCGCCTGCGTTTCCCTCGAACTGGAAGCGACCCCCTAGCCTCAGATCTCCAGAGATCGGCAGGAACCAGCGCGGCAGCCGCTCTGCGCTGGTGCAGGCGTCCCACACATCCTCCATGTCGGCCCGATAAGTTCGGCTGGCCTCCACCACTTTGGCCGCAACACCGTCACGCTCGATCGAATAGACACGCCGGTCCACGGCGCCGACTGCTTGTACGACCTCGGTCATCTGCTGCTCCCTCCGGTTATAACTGTCTGCTTATATTAGCACAAGCTTCTATCCTTGCGCCACCGGTCGAGGTAGCCCGACATGGCTAGGCTGAGCCAGCGGGAGGAGGCCTGGCATGGCGTGGTTGGTTACCGGCGGCGCCGGCTACATCGGCGCGCATGTTGTGCGGGCCTTCGTGGAGGAAGGCATCGAGGCCGTCGTCCTCGACGACCTCTCCAGCGGCCATCGGGACTTCGTCGCGGGGAGCGTGGCCTTCCACCAGGGCAGCGTCCTCGACCGGGAGATACTCGCAAGCGCCTTCCGTAGTCACCCGATCACTGGCGTCGTTCATCTGGCGGCCTTCAAGTACGCCGGAGTTTCGGTGAGCCGGCCCCTGCACACGTACAGCCAGAACGTCACCGGCATGATCATTTTGCTGGAGACGATGGCCGCTCATGCCGTGGACAAATTCGTCTTCTCATCCAGTGCTGCCGTGTTTGGTACGCCCGACACCAGCGTGGTCACTGAAGAAAGCCCGACCCGGCCCGAGTCACCGTACGGGGAGTCGAAGCTGATCGGTGAATGGCTGCTCCGCGATCAAGCCCGCGCAACCGCGTCGGAACCAAATCCTCTGCACCACACGTCTCTGCGCTACTTCAACGTCGTGGGCTCCGGCTATCCGGACTTGTACGACACGAGCCCGCACAATCTCTTCCCTCTCGTCCTCGATGCCTTAGTCGCTGGCCAGACCCCGCACATCAACGGCGATGCGTTTCCGACTCCCGACGGAACCTGCGTTCGTGATTATGTGCACGTCTCGGACCTGGCTGCTTCCCATGTCACCGCCGCCCAAGCGCTCGAACAAGGACGAGCGCTGGAACCGGTCTACAACCTCGGCAGCGGGACCGGCGTCTCCGTCCGCGAGATCATGGACGCCATGTCTCGGGTCACCGGCATCGGCTTTACACCCGAGATCCGCCCGCCTCGCGCGGGCGATCCGGCTCGAATCGTCGCCAACGGTGATCTTGCTGCCCGGGACCTGAACTGGCAGATGAGGCACAGCCTGGACGACATGGTCGCCTCGGCCTGGCAGGCTCGCGAGGCGGCCGCGACCCGATGATGCGCCCTGCTTCGCGCTGAGAATGGCCTGCTGACGCACCCGACACGCGGAGACGACGAGGCGCAGTTCCCAACCGCACGCGATGATCAGCGAAACCCGGCCGTCACATTCGGCCGTTAACTGTCACTCACGCGTAACGTCACGCCGCTTTGGCGCAACACAGACCAAGCAGAGTTTTCATAACCTTGCTCGCCCCGGATCCAGGCGCGCCGGGTTACCACCAACGTCCAGTCTCTTTCACCGAAAGAAGCGACATGACCTTACTCGAACTTGATACAGGCAATACTGCCTGGGTCCTGACCTCCGCGGCGCTGGTGTTGCTCATGACACCAGGGCTGGCGCTCTTCTACGGCGGCATGGTTCGCGCCAAGAGCGTTCTCAACATGATGATGATGAGCTTTGGGGCTCTTGCGCTCATCTCCGTCCTCTGGGTGCTTTACGGCTACTCCATCTCCTTCGGCGACGACGTCGGCGCCGGGCTGTTGGGCAATCCGCTGCAATATCTCGGGCTCAAAGGGCTGATGGAAGACACCGATGCCAGCTTGCCGGCCATGGCCTTCGTGGCCTTCCAGGCCGTCTTCGCCATCATCACGGTTGCCCTGATCTCGGGCGCCATCGCCGATCGTGCCAAGTTCGGCACGTGGATGATCTTCGCCGGTATCTGGGCCACGGTCGTCTATTTCCCGGTCGCTCACTGGGTCTTCGACTTCACCCTCACCGACGACGCCGGCACAGTCACTCACGTCGGCGGCTGGATCGCCAACAACCTCGAGGCGATCGACTTCGCCGGCGGCACCGCGGTGCACATCAACGCCGGTGTGGCGGGCCTCGCGTTGGCTCTCATCCTGGGCAAGCGGATCGGCTGGAGGCACGATCCGATGCGCCCGCACAACCTCACCCTCGTGATGATCGGCGCCGGCCTGCTGTGGTTCGGCTGGTTCGGATTCAACGCCGGCTCGGCCGTGGCTGCCAACAACACTGCCTCGGTCGTGTGGGTGAATACCATGGTGGCGACCGGCGCCGCCGCCCTGGGCTGGCTGCTCACCGAGCGCCTTCGTGACGGGCA
Source organism: Propionibacteriaceae bacterium (assembly GCA_035265505.1). Lineage (GTDB taxonomy): Bacteria > Actinomycetota > Actinomycetes > Propionibacteriales > Propionibacteriaceae > Microlunatus. The sequence goes on from DATFOP010000374.1 coordinate 2,424, forward strand.
CGCGACCTCCCTCGGTGCCGCGTCGGGGGTCGTGGCCGGCCTTGTCGCCATCACCCCGTCGTGCTCCTCGGTCAGCCCGGTCGGCGCGATCATCGTGGGGGCTCTGGCCGGTGTGTTCTGCGCACTGGCTGTCGGGCTGAAGTACAAGTTCGGCTACGACGATTCCCTCGACGTGGTCGGTGTCCATCTGGTCGGCGGTCTGTGGGGCACCTTGGCTGTTGGCCTGCTGCTGGCACCGGATTCTCCGGCTGGAGTCAGCTACGAGCGCAGCGGCCTGCTGTACGGCGGCGGTGTCGACCAGCTCTGGCGTCAGGCCGTCGGTGCGTTCGGCGTGCTGTTCTTCAGCCTGGTGCTGACCCTGGTGATCGGATTCGTGTTGCACAAGACGATCGGCTTCCGCGTTACTGCGGAAGAAGAGCAGGCGGGCGTCGATGGGTCCGAGCACGCTGAGACTGGCTACGATCTCGGCAGCTTCGGCGCCGGAGCACGTGGCGTGTCCTTCGGAGGCTCAGCTCCGCGGCAGACTGAGGTCGAGACCAACCACGATCAGGAGGTGACGGCATGAGGCTCGTAACAGCCATCATCAAGCCGCACATGTTGGATGAAGTGAAGACGGCGCTCGAATCGTTTGGCGTCGAGGGCATGACCGTCAGCGAAGCCAGTGGCTTTGGGCGTCAGCGGGGCCACACCGAGGTTTACCGGGGGGCGGAGTACACCGTCGACCTGGTTCCCAAGGTGAGACTTGAGGTGCTCGTGGACGACGGGGATGTCAAGGACATCATCGACGTCCTGGTCAAGAGCGCTCGGACCGGCCGCATCGGTGACGGCAAGGTCTGGTCGGTTCCAGTGGACGACATCGTCCGCGTCCGAACTGGCGAGCGCGGGCTGGACGCGCTCTGAAGCGTGATTTAACCAGCGAGCGTCTCAACGTCGCGATCCGGTCCTCGTGGGAAACCACGTCTGGGCCGGATCGTCGGCGTTTGATGACCGAATGCGTCGAGACGGAGCTGAAGTCCCTCTACGCCGAGGCGACGAAGTCCGCACTCCGCGGAAAGACCGGCGGACCAGCGCAAGGTGTAGCGCTGGCCGCCGTGGGTTCCCTCGCCCGCCGCGAAATCGGCCCGCGCTCCGATATCGATCTCGTGCTGATCCACGATGGCAAGAACAAGCAGATCAATTCACTGGCGGAAAACATCTGGTATCCGCTGTGGGACGCCCGGATTCGGATCGATCACTCGGTGCGCACTCCGGCTGAGTGCACCGAAATCGCCGGCCGTGAGTTGAGTGCTGGCGTGGGGCTGCTGGACCTTCGAGCCATCACCGGCGACGCGGCCTTGGTTACAGCAGCTCGCTCGTCGCTCCTCGACGCATGGCGCAACAATGCCCGCAAGCGACTACCGGAGCTTCTCGCCGCACTCGACGAACGAGTCGCCGCACACGGGGATGCGGCGTACCTCCTCGAGCCCGACCTCAAGGAAGCCCGCGGCGGTTTCCGCGATATGACGACGCTGCGAGCGCTCGCGGCGAGTTGGCTGACCGATCGCCCGCATCTCGGTATCGATGAGCCGTACGGGCGGCTGCTCGACGTCCGCGACGCCCTACACATCTCCTCAGGCCGCGCGTTGGACCGATTGCTTTCCAGCGAGGCGGCTGATGTAGCCGAGCGGCTGGGATTTCCTGACACCGACAGCCTGCACTGCGACGTGTCCCTGGCGGCCCGCAGAATCGGCCACGCCGTGGACCTGACGGTGCGTGCGGCGCGCCAGGTCATTCCGCAGCGACGGATGCTCTCCTTCACCAGGCGGGAGCGTGCACCGGTCTACAGCCAGGAAGACCATGGCCTGATCGTCCACCAAGGCGAGGTGGGACTGGATCGACGAACCAAGCCATCGATGCCGCTTCTTGGCTTGCACGCGGGCGCGCTCGCGGCGAGGCGCGGGCTCGTACTGTCTCCGGTGACCGCCGAGAACCTCGGCCGCTATGCTCCGCCGATCGAGGAGCCGTGGCCGGACGAGGCTCGGGAGGCTTTCTTGGAGATGCTGGCCAGCGGAGAGAGCCTTCTCCCGGTGTGGGAGGCGCTCGATCTGGCCGGCTGCATCCCCCGCTGGATCGAGGGCTGGGAGGCCATCAGAGCCAGGCCGCAACACAATCCGGTGCACCGGCACACCGTTGATCGGCACTCCGTTCAGACCGTGGCCGAGGCGCAACGCCACCTGACAGGCGTGGAACGCCCGGATCTGCTGCTCCTGGCGAGTCTGTTTCATGACATCGGCAAGCTCCCCGGGGTGGGCCCTGAACATCCAGCCGTCGGTGCACCTATCGCCCGCGGGAATGTGGAGCGGATGGGTTTGCCGACCAAGGATGCCGACCTCGTGGAGCACCTCGTGCGACACCACCTCACGCTGGCCATGCTCGCGACCAAGCGCGACCACAGCGATCCCGCCACCCTCGATGCGCTGGTTCACGCGGTCGAAGGCCGGGGCGAAGTGTTGCGATTGCTTCGAGCGCTGACCGAGGCCGATGCACGGGCCGCCGGTCCCGCTGCCTGGTCGCCTTGGCGATCGCAGTTGATCACCGCGTTGACCGATCGGTGCGAGGGCTTGCTGGTCGGCGAGGATCGACGCAACGAGCGAACCGAGCTGGTCGATCTGGGCCTAGCCAGGTCCGTGCATCTCGACGGACGGCCGCGGATCAGGATGGAGTCCAGACCGGGCGGTATCCAGCTGATCATCGCAGCCACTGACCGGCTCGGACTTTTCAGTGAAACTGCCGGCCTGCTGGCGTCACACTCGGTGCAAGTCCGCTCTGCGGCGCTGAACACGGTTGACGGGGTTGGGGTCAACACGTGGCGGGTCGACAAGCAGCTCGCCACCGACCTGCCCGATGTGGCGTTCTTGATCAAGCAGCTTGAGCGGCTGGAAGCGGGTGACACGACGGTGCTGCACGGCGTACGGCGCCGGGAGGCCCGTGCCCAGGCCAGTGGTTCGCCCGGCTCCAACGGCCAAGCCGCCAGACCGTACGTCGATCTGATAGAGGATGCCAGCAAGTCCGCAGTCGTCATCGAGGTTCGGACTGGAGATCGCGCGGGCCTGCTGTACGCGCTCGGCCAGTCCCTGGCGGCGGAGCGGCTATCGATTCGCTCCGCTCACATCAGTACCTTGGCCGGCCAGGCGATCGACACCTTCTACCTCACTGAGGCCGACGGCTCGAAGCCCAACGCTCAGCGCGCCCAGCGGGCGGTTTCAGTACTCACCGAAGCGGCCATCGGTCCGCAGGTCACCGAACCGGCACCGGCAACGGCCTGACGCTCAACCAGCGACTTCGACCCCCGCACGTCAACCTCGACCCGCGTGTAAGGGTCAGAGTGTGCGCACCGGATCACCGTCGTGAGGGCTGGGCCGGAGCTGGAGCGGCGGACATCGATTGCATGGCCTCAGCTGTCCATTCCGGCAGCTGCGGTGGCGGTTGCCTTGATACTCACCGCCGGACGGTACGGATACCACCGCGACGAGCTCTACTTCCTGCGGGCAGGTCAACACCTGGCTTGGGGTTATGTCGACCAACCTCCGTTGACCCCGCTGCTGGCGCGCTTGGTGTCCACGCTCGCACCAGAGTCGCTGGTCGTTCTGCGCCTTCCCTCTGCACTGGCCGCGGGTCTCGTCGTTTTGCTCACCGGCTTGATCGCACGTGACCTTGGGGCTTCTCGCGGCGGGCAGGTGCTGGCGGCCAGCAGCATGGCTGTCTCGAGTCTGCTGCTGGCGGTCGGCCATCTGCTCAGTACGTCGACGTTCGACCTGTTGGTGTGGACCGGTCTCAGTTGGCTGGGAGTGCGAGCGCTCCAGGGCGACGAGCGATTGTGGCTGGCGGTTGGTGCGCTCGCCGGCATCGGTCTGCTGAACAAGACGCTGGTGATCTTTTTCTTGGCCGGTCTGTTGGCCGGAGTGCTCGCGGTGGGACCGCGGGATGTGCTGCGCAGTCGGTTTCTCCGGGCCGGCGCTGTCATCGCCGTGACGATCTGGATGCCGAACCTGATCTGGCAAGCACGTCACGGCTGGCCGCAGCTGGAGCTATCTCGTGCGATAGCAGCCGGCAGCTCCGGTACTTCCGAGCCACCGGCATTGTTCATCCCTTACCAGCTCGTCCTGATCAGCCCCGCCGTGGTGCCGATATGGATTGCAGGGCTGGTGAGGCTGTTGCGCAATCCAGAGATGCGGCGAGTGCGCGCCTTCGCGGTCGCCTACCTTGTCCTGCTGCTCATCTTTTTGGTCACCAGCGGCAAGCCGTACTACTTGGGCGGGTTTTATCCGGTGCTGCTCGCCGCTGGCGCTGTGCCGAGCATCACGTGGCTGAACCGTCGGCGGGCGTGGGTACGGCGAACGCTGCTGGGGGCGGGACTTGGATTGAGCGCGGTGATCTCCGCCACGCTGATGCTCCCGATCGTGCCGGTCAGCGCATTGGCAGCGACGCCGATCCCAGCCGTGAACTATGACGCTGGTGAAACGGTGGGCTGGCCCCACTTTGCCGCCACGGTAGCCACCGTGTACGACACACTGCCCCCCGCGGAGCGGTCAGCCGCCGTGCTGCTGACCGAGAACTACGGGGAGGCGGGCGCCCTCGACCGCTACGGCGGGCCGCTGGGTCTGCCGCCCGCGTATAGCGGTCACAATTCCTACTGGAGCTGGGGACCGCCGCCTGAGGGAGCCCAACCGGTGATTACGGTCGGCCTGAGATCGGACCAGCTGCTGCGGTTCTTCGGGTCAGTCTCACTGGCGGGCCAGATCGACAACGGCGTAGGACTCGACAACGATGAGCAGGGAGCGCCGATATACATCTGTCGACAGCCTCAGCAGCCCTGGGCGCAGTTGTGGCCGCAGCTTCGGCATGTTGGTTGACCGCAGGCGGAAGGGATCGAGTGCACGGTAGGGGGCATGCGGTAATCTGCGGCAGCTCTGCCGCGTTCTACGACCGATTGCTCTCCCGTTGGCTTCTACGCCGGTTCTACCGAGCCGTCGCCGATGAGTTGCTGGCGGCGCTTCCCCCTGGTGCCGCAGTTCTCGACGTGGGAACCGGTCCGGGGCGGCTCCTGGTGGACCTTGCGCGGAGACGTCCCGACTTTCGGTTGGTCGGGGTCGATCCGTCCGAGGACATGGTCCGCCGCGGCCGGCACCATGTCCATGCGGCCGGACTCGAGGAGCGGATCGAATTCCATACCGTGGCCGCCGAA
>DATFOP010000375.1:0-3198 GCA_035265505.1 Propionibacteriaceae bacterium
GCCTGGGCGGGTAGCCCCGAGGTGTTACCACATCGGGGCCCCCTCAGAACCGGACGTGCGAGTTATCCCCGCATCCGGCTCAAGCAAGCCCACTGGGGTCGCGGGATGGTGCGGAGTGGTCGCTGCGCCGCGCGGCTTTGCGGGCGCAGTAGGTGTGGACCAGGCGTGAAGCGTAAGGACCGTTCGACCGTGCGGGTTGCTGGTCGGCGCTGATCGCCTGCCGGCGGATCGCCGTCCGGACCACGAGGATCCACCGTTCCCATTCCTCAGGAGACTGCGGCTCGTGGTCGGCGTGCAGGAGCAGCTGATCGCACAGTGGGCATCGCCCATGCTGGCGTTCCAGCTGGATGAGGCCCCATCGGTGGATCGGTGGTTTCCTGCGTCGCTTGCGCGCCGCCCAGTAGTCGATCAGGTTCGGATCGTCCGGAGACGCGAACCCGTCGACCATCTGGTGTCGAACGATCTTGGTCCAGGCCGTCTTGGCGAGGTAGGCGCCGCTTTCGCGATCACCAAACACCCACCGATCGGACCTTGCCTTGTTGAACATGCCGTAGTAGCGGGCGATCACCCAGTTCTTCGGCTTGTTCCGGTGGGTCCGTACCGCCCACTTGAGCGTCAACCACCATAGGTAGCTGTCGATCGAGACGAACGTGTGCTTGGACACCACCGTCCGGTAGTAAGCCGCCCATCCCCGAAGAATCGGGTTGAGACGCGAGATGACCATCGCGGCGTTGCCGCCACGCAGGTCGCGCATCTCGGTGCGCAGCCGTTGCCGGAATCGCTTCACCGCCGCTGTGCTCGGCTTGATGATCAGCTTGCCGTTGGAATACCGGCGGACACGAAAGCCGAGGAAGTCGAAACCTTTGGTGAGGTGGACGATGCACGTCTTGTCCTCATTGAAGGCCAGACCCCTCGCAGTCAGCCAGTCGGCAAGCCGAGCCTTGACCTGCTCGGCCTGCTCACGTGAGTGACACAGGGCGACCAGGTCGTCGGCATACCTCACCACGACCGGAGAACCAGGCGCGGTGTGACCGATGTGGGTGCCGGTCAGATACCGAACCCCAGCGGCTTGTTCCATCCCGTGCAGCGCAACATTGAGTAGCAACGGGGAGATCACGCCCCCCTGCGGGGTGCCCTCATCCGTTGGGGCGAACCGGCCACGATCGACCACTCCCGCCTTGAGCCACTGCTCGACCCTCTTCCTTGCTGGAAACGAGCCGAGCCGGCCGAGGAGATGATCATGGTCGATCCGGTCGAATGCCGCCGCCAGGTCCGCGTCGAGGACCCACACCCGCTTGGACCGTTGGCCCTTGCCGGCGGAGTAGATCGCCTCGATCGCGTCATGGCAGCCACGGCCCGGCCGAAACCCATAAGATCGCGGCTCGAACCGTGCCTCCCACTCCGGCTCCAGCGCATTGAGCACGACCGCCTGTAGTGCGCGGTCGATGATCACCGGTATCCCGAGTGGACGCTGCTTTCCGTTGGCCTTCGGGATGAACACCCGACGTGCGGGCTTGGGCGTCCACGACGCCGACCGCTGCTGCACCCAACGGGCCAGCTCGGTCTTCGTCTCGGCCCACAACGCGGTCCTGCCGTCGATGCCCGCCGTCTTACGGCCAGCGTTGATCTGCGCCACCCGCCGAACACTCAGCAAAGCGTTCGCGCGGGAACGCAACATCAACCTCTGCAAACTGCGGACCCTCTTCAGGTCCCCTTCCTGCGACGCCGTGAAGATCCGCTGCCGCAAGCGCTGTACTTCCCGCTCGGCCCGGTCCCAGTCCACCTGATCCCAGTCGAAAAGGTCATCCTCTGGTCCGTTCACCGCGACCGGAGTCACAGCGTCCAACATGCCCATCGGTTCCAGTGCTGTCGTCATCGCTACCTCCACAGACTCACCCGACCCGCGTCAGCGCCCTTTCGGGCCGAGACATCAGTCCCTATCCGGTCGGTTATCCCCGACAACCAGCAGGAGTCTGGTCGCCCCGCCGGGGTTTCCCGTCGCCTTTCGGCCACCGGCATTCGCTTCTCGGGTCATCCCCATCCCGCCAGGGGGTCGGCCTTCCTCACAGTCGGCCCACCGGTCGCAGGCACTCACCTGCGCCGGACCCTGTCGGGGTTACCACGTTCCGCACACGCAAGATGCGACCGGATTGGGTGCCCTCTCGACCCCGGGACGGCGGTGCTCACCCGGCTGGATCGCTCTCTCCTCCGCCGGCGCCTGCGCTTCACAGCAGCTAGCCCTGCTCTTGGACCTGCTCACCCAACCCACCGCAGGTCCACACGATGACGAGGCAACATCGAGGGTTCACTCACGTTCACCCGCCCGGTCTTTCCCTCACCCGTAGTCCCCGGATGGAACAAGGACCCTTCGGCTTGAACCCTGGGCTTCGCACCCCGCAGTCACCCACAACGCACGCCAGGGCGGGAACAGGCCACCGAGCACGGACCTGAGCTACGTCACCGCCATCACAGCCTCCCATCAACGCAGCCACTTGCCATGTGCGACCTCGTGTCGCACGCAGCGGTTCATCCCGTTCCTGGAGTTCCCGCCGGCGGTGCGGAAGATCATCTACACCACCAACAGCATCGAGTCGTTGAACTATCAGCTGCGGAAGATCATCAAGAACCGGGGCCATTTCCCCAACGACGACGCGGTGGTCAAACTGTTGTGGCTGGCGATCCGTGACATCGAGGACAAACGAGCCCGAGAGCGTGCCAAACAGGTGGGCCGGCCCAAGAACGAGCGCAGCGCGCCAGCCAAGCTGGTCGAAGGCGCCACTGTGCAGGGCTGGAACGCCGCCTACGGCGCGCTCAGCCTGGCCTTCCGCGGCCGGCTGGAGGTGACTTTGTGATCAGCCGGACCAGGCTGGCTCACACGGCGGGGTTCCTCCATCACGGCCAATCCCGCCGGCGCGCAGCCGCGGTCAACATGCCGGGCAGCCGAGCGTGCCGTCCAGGCTTGACCGCGGCGAGCACCGGCACACCATCCACAGCGGAGGAACCCCGCTACCAACAACAAAATCAACAACCCGTTTACACAGACACCTTGACAAGCTCCCGCCGCATCCCCGAACTCAATCCGAACGGCCAAGACGGACTGTTCGACCTGTGGCGATACCACGCCTTCTTCACCACCAGCAGCCTGGACACCGTGGCCGCGGACATAACCCACCGCGGCCACGCCATCATCGAACAAGT
>DATFOP010000376.1:0-7340 GCA_035265505.1 Propionibacteriaceae bacterium
GAGGTCGCCGCCGATGATGCCGGCCATCTTGACCTCGGCCGGGGTTTCGAACTGCGGTCCGTGGAATTGCACGTAGACACCTTCGCCCAGGCCTGGTTCGACGGTTCGAGCAAGATCACGCAGCCGGCTGGAGTAGACGTCGGACAGATCGATGAAGCTTGGCCCGAGGAGAGGCGTCCTTCCGGTCAGGTTGATGTGATCGCGAATCAGCACCGGCGTGCCCGCGGTCCAGCGCGGGTTGAGCCCGCCGCAGCCGTTGGTGAGTATCAGGACCCGTGCGCCGGCAGCGGCTACAGCCCGGATGGGGTGAACCACTTGTGCGATGCCTCGGCCTTCGTACAGATGGGTACGTCCGGTGAAGATCGCTGCGACCTTGCCGGCGGCGGTACGAACCAGGCGCAGCACGGCGCCGTGCCCGATCACCGAAGGACGCGCACAGCCGGGAACCTCGGGCAGGGCACACCGGCCGATCTCTGCGCCAAGATCATCAGCGGCCTCGGACCAGCCCGACCCCAGCACGAAGGCCAGGTCGATGGAGCGGACAGCGAAGCGCGCTCGCACGAACTCGGCCGCTTCGCGAGCGAGGTCTTCCGAGCTTGCGGCTTCTGTCACGTCGTCGCCCATGGCCGCACTATAGGGCGGCGGTTGCTGGGGTTGGCTTCGTGAAGCTCTGATGCTTGGTGGGGGTTACGGCTACCAGCCGCTGGCGCACGGTCTTGAGCGCAATTCGGCGACGTAGTCGGCTGGGGCGCCCGCGGCTTCCGCGGCGCCGGCCAGCAGGCCCAGCGTGCGAGCGCTCGGGATGCCGCCCTCGAAGTCGTCCAGGACATAGGCCCAGGCGGGCTGCTCGCCGTCGAGCGTCGCGACTCGAACGCGAACCTTCCGATAGAGGCCTTGGTCAGCGCCCTCCCAACCGTCGAGGGTGGATTCATCGCCCTCCGTCACGTCGTAAAGCGCGACGAAGATCTGGGAGCCTGGGTCCTCGGCCAACGTCGGCAGCGCCCCGTCCCACCCCTCACCGCCGAACGTGATCCGCCAACCAGGGAGCCAGCCGGTGCTGCGCAAGGGCGAGTGCGGGCAGCGCTGGGCCATCTGGCGGGGATCCAGATTGCTCCCGTAAGCCGCGTACAGCACGGCAGGAGGCTATCGCCAGCGGGCGAGCATGGACAGGGGCGACGCCTGGCCGTTTCGAGGACCGTTCCAGGCCCGTTGCCCCGTGGAAGAATGCCTGGGTGACCCGAGTAGTCATCGTCGGCGGCGGTCCTGGCGGCTACGAAGCCGCGCTGGTGGGCAGCCAGCTGGGCGGCGACGTGACGCTCGTCGAGTCTGATGGCCTGGGCGGATCTGCGGTATTGACCGACTGCGTACCGTCCAAGACGCTGATCGCCACGGCTGAGGTGATGACCGGTGTGCGTGAATCGGCCGAGCTGGGATTGCGATTCGGGTCGACCGGCCAGGGCAGCGTCGATTCGAGTGTCCATGTTGATCTTGCTGCGGTGAACCGGCGAGTGCTGGAGCTCGCCAAGAACCAGTCCGCCGACATCGTGGACCGGGTGAAGCGAGAGAACGTCCAGATCATCACCGGCCGGGGCCGGCTCGACGGTCCTGATCGCGTGGTGGTGGAAAGCGACGCCGGCGAGCAGACCCTGGACGCGGATGTGATCTTGTTGGCCACCGGAGCGCGTCCTCGGGAGCTGCCCCAGGCGAGGCCCGACGGCGAGCGAATTCTGACCTGGACCCAGGTGTACGAGCTGTCGGAGCTGCCGGATCGGCTGATCGTGGTCGGCTCCGGTGTGACCGGAGCAGAGTTCGCCAGCGCGTACGAGGCGCTGGGCGTCGACGTGGTGTTGGTGTCCTCCCGCGACCGCGTGCTTCCCGGCGAGGACGCCGACGCGGCTCAGGTGTTGGAAGACGTCTTCGTCCGGCGCGGCATGACGGTGATGTCGAAGTCTCGAGCTGATGCCGTAACCCGTGACGGTGACAAAGTGACGGTGCGTCTCACCGACGGCCGCGAGGTCACCGGCTCACATTGCCTGCTCGCGGTCGGTTCCGTCCCCAACACCTCCGGTATGGGACTGGAGGAGGCTGGAGTGGACCTGGGGCGTGGAGGCTTCATCACCGTGGATCGGGTCTCGCGAACCTCAGCCCGGGGGATCTATGCCGCCGGGGACTGCACCGGGGTCTTGATGTTGGCCTCGGTCGCGGCCATGCAAGGCCGGATCGCGATGTGGCATTCGTTGGGCGACGCGGTCGCACCCCTCGACATGATGAACGTCTCCTCCAATGTCTTCACCGCACCGGAGATCGCCACCGTAGGAGTGACCCAAAGGCAGGTCGATGCCGGCGAGGTCCCGGCCAGTTCGGTGACCCTGCCGCTGGCGGGCAACGCGCGAGCCAAAATGCAGGGCAGCCGGGACGGCTTTGTGAAACTCTTCTGCCGGCCGGCGACGGGGATCGTCATCGGCGGCGTGGTCGTGTCGCCGAGGGCCAGCGAGTTGATCTATCCAATCTCGATCGCGGTGGCCGACCGGCTGACAGTGGACCAGGTCTCCGGCGCCTTCACCGTTTACCCCTCCCTCACCGGCTCGCTCGCCGAGGCTGCGCGCCGACTCCACGGCACCCGGTCGGCGAGCTGATGACCCCGCCTGGTCTCAAAGCCGCCGCCGACCTGCTTCGTGGCCGGAGCTGGGTGGCTCTGAGCGGAGCCGGCATGTCCACCGATTCCGGGATACCTGATTACCGAGGTCCGACCTCGGTTCGGGCGACGCCTATGCAGTACGGGGAGTTCCTATCCTCGACTGAGGCACAACGCCGCTACTGGGCGCGCTCGTTCCTCGGCTGGCGGCGGATCGGCCACGCCCGGCCGAACGAGGGCCATCGTGCCCTGGTTGATCTTGAGACTGCCGGGCTCCGTGGCGTGATCACCCAGAACGTCGACGGCTTGCACGCCACCGCCGGCAGCTCCCCCTTGATCACGCTGCACGGAGACATCAGCGCCGTCGTCTGTCTGGACTGCGGACACCGTTCGTCCCGTCGGGTCGTGCAAGATCGGCTGAGCCGGCTCAATCCTAATCTGAACCAACCACCCGTGCTGCCACGTGCCGAGCTGCGGCCGGACGGCGACGCTGTGGTCGAGGAGTGGCGGCACTTCGTTCTCGCTGAATGCCTGGTCTGTGGCGGCCGCTTGAAGCCCGATGTGGTGTTCTTCGGCGAGTCAGTGCCCAAGCCGCGAGTCGAAAGCGCCTACCGGCTGGTCGACAGCGGGGACGTGCTCGTCGTGCTCGGATCCTCGCTCACCGTGATGTCCGGGCTTCGCTTCGTCCGGCACAACGCCAAACACAGCCGGCCGGTGCTGATCATCAACCGAGGCCCAACCCGGGGCGACGAGCTCGCCACGATCAAGATCAATTCCGGTTGCTCGGAGACCCTGAAGCAGCTGATCGACGAGTTGGCGGCCTAGCCGTCAAACATGTCCCCGAACATGTCACCGATGCCTCCGCCGATCTCGCCGAAGCCCTCTCCAATGCCGCCGACAGCGTCGCCGACACCTTCACCAATAGCACCGATGCCCTCCCCGACTCCGCCGAAGACGTTGCCCATCCCGCCAAAGAGGAAGCTCCCGATCAGTGCTCCGGCCAGCAGGTCGCTACCGCTCCACCGGCTGTAATAGCCCTGCGCCCACGGGGCATAGGCCTGACCACCCTGCCAGTACGGCACCCGTTGCGCTCCGACTTGGACCGTGCGGATGTAGGGGTCAGCTCCGGCCAGCACCCGCTCGGCGTCGGCTGGGCATGCCGGCACGGCACGGGGGACGCCGCCCGGAGGGGCCCATTCCACGTCCCGCGAGGACGGTCCGTGCGCGGGATTGAAGAAACACGGAGGTCGCTTGGCCGGCAGCGGCTGACCGGCAATGCGGGCCTTGACACAGGCAACGGCGTATCTACCGTCCTCGAGAATCTCGGTGACGTGGCGGATTTCGTCCGGCTTGCGCACCGCGTCCAGTGAGACTTTGGCGTCGTCGTAGGCATCGAGGGCCCGCTGGTAGTCCTGCTGCATCGCCTCGTCAAGCGCGTGGCCTGCCACATCGGAGTCCAGACGCTGCAGCTCCTCACCGAACTTCGTGACGTCCTCGTCCGCGGCCCGTCGTGACGTGGTCAGCACCGATTCCAGCTCGGCCCGCTCGGCCGCCTCACGCTGCTGTACGGAATGGCGGCGATACAACGCCGCCCCACCGCCGATGACGACCACCAGCAGCAGCAGCACGACTAGCTCAGACACAAATTCCAGTTTGCCCAGCCCGACGGCAGATCAACCCACTCTGAGCTGGTTCTTACTGTCTTCTCAAGCCCACCGGACTAGGCGTCCATGATCTCGCACAGCGTCGCACCGCTGGTCACGGTTGCTCCCGGCGACGCGGTCAAGTTGGTGATCTTCCCACCGCGATGAGCGTTCAGCGGCTGCTCCATCTTCATCGCCTCGAGGACGACGACGAGATCCCCGGGCTGGACCAGCTGACCCTCGTTGACCGCGACCTGGACGATCGTGCCTTGCATGGGCGAAGTCAAGGCATTGCCCGAGGGTCTCTTCGCATTCGAGCTACTGCCGCTGCGCCGAACGGGTTTCCGGGACCGAGCGACACCCGCTGCACCGTTGGCAGCACCGAAGCCGACCGGAACGACAACTTCGATGCGTTTCCCATTCACCTCGACGACTACCCGCTCGCGTTCGGTCGACTCGCGAGTCGACGGGGTTGGACCCTCGTACGGCGGGATCTCGCCGGCCCACTCGGTTTCGATCCAGCGAGTGTGCACCCCGAAGACGCCGCCGGCCGCGGTGAATGCGGGGTCGTCCAGCACCGCCCGATGAAACGGCGTGACGGTGGGCATTCCGTCGACGACAAGCTCGCGGAGCGCCCGTCGGGCGCGGGCGAGGGCCTGCGAACGATCGGCGCCGGTGACGATGATCTTGGCGACCAGGGAGTCAAAGCTGCCGGGGACGGTCATGCCGCTCAGATATCCCTCGTCGACCCGAACCCCGGGTCCAGCCGGTGCCCGCCAGTTGATCAAGGTGCCTGGCGCGGGCAGGAAGTTGCGTCCCGGGTCCTCCGCGTTGATCCGGAACTCGATGGAGTGACCGGTGATCGGTGGGTCGTCGTAGCCGAGGGTCTCGCCGTTCGCGATTCGGAACATCTCCCGGACCAGGTCCAGTCCGGTCACCTCCTCTGACACCGGGTGCTCGACCTGCAAGCGGGTGTTGACCTCAAGGAACGAGATGGTGCCGTCCTGTCCGACCAGAAACTCACACGTACCGGCGCCGACGTAGCCGGCAGCCTTCAGAATTGCTTTCGACGCCGAATAGAGCCGGTCATGTTGCGCGGTGGAGAGAAAGGGCGCCGGCGCCTCTTCCACCAGCTTCTGATGCCGCCGCTGCAGCGAGCAGTCGCGCGTCGAGACGACCACGACGTTGCCGTGGCTGTCAGCCAGACACTGGGTCTCCACGTGTCGCGGCTTGTCGAGAAAGCGCTCCACAAAACACTCGCCGCGGCCGAATGCCGTAACGGCCTCCCGGGTCGCGGACTCGAACATGGACGGAATCTCGACCATCTCGCGGGCGACCTTCAGACCGCGGCCGCCACCGCCGTAAGCCGCCTTGATGGCGATGGGCAGCCCGTGTTGCTCCGCAAATGCCACCACCGCCGCCGCGTCGGGTACGGGATCCGGCGTGCCGGGAACCAGAGGAGCCCCCACCTGCTGGGCAATGTGGCGAGCCCTGACTTTGTCGCCGAGCGCCTCGATCGCCGAAGGCGGTGGACCGATCCAAATCAACCCGGCATCGGTCACGGCCTGAGCGAACGCCGCGTTCTCGGCCAGAAATCCGTACCCCGGATGAACGGCGTTGGCGCCGCTTCTGGCCGCGATCTGCACGATCTTGGCGACGTCGAGGTAGGTCTCGGCGGGGGTCGTTCCGTCGAGCGCGTAGGCCTCGTCGGCCAGCGAGACGAAAAGGCCATCGGCGTCTGCGTCGGCATAGATGGCGACACTCGGCAGTCCGGCGTCAGCCGCGGCCCGGATGACTCGAACCGCAATCTCGCCTCGGTTGGCTATGAGCACCTTGCGAATGACCACGAGTCCTCCGAGCGAGCAGAACGGGCGGCGACCGACCGCCCTAACTCCGGGAGTCTAGCCATGGAGGCTCACCTGGTCGCCGGGTCTGAGCTGGGCCGCGTCATCAGCCGCCCGAGCGGTCAGCACAGCGATCACCGGATAGCCACCGGTGACCGGATGGTCGGCGAGGAAGATCAACGGCTGGCCCGCCGCCGGAACCTGGATCGCGCCACGGATCAGACCCTCCGAGGGCAATTCATGTGTGATCCGCCGGTTCAGTCGCGGACCTTCCAGCCGTACTGCAACCCGGTCGGCGTCAGCGGACACAGTCCACGACGTTTCCTGCAGCATGGTCCAGGCCTCATCGGTGAACCAGTCCTGGCGGGGGCCCGGGAGCACGGCCAGGCGCTTGTTCGGCGGTTGCGGTGGAGCGAGATCGACCCCGGGGAGCGAACGGGCCGTGTGGCCGATGATGATCGAGACACCGGATCGAAGCCGTTCCGGACCCAACCCGGACAGGACATCGGTGGAACGGCTGCCGAGGACCTTCGGGACGCGCAGCCCACCGCGGACGGCGAGGTAGTTACGGACCCCGTCGCGGGGCGGGTCCACCCGCAGGCGATCACCGGGATAGAGGGCGAAGGGCGCGTGCGACGCCGTCGGTAGATCGTTGAGCCACAGTTGGGTGGGGGCTCCGGTGATCGCAGCCCAGTGGAACTGTCTCGCCACGATGATCAAGCCGCCCAGCGTCACCTCGATGACAGCGGCCTTTTCCGGATTCCCTACCAGCCGGTTGGCCAGCGCGGAGGAGCTTCGATCGGCTGCGCCCGACGGCGAAACGCCGAGATGGGCCAAGCCGGGCCGGCCGAGGTCCTCGATCAAGGCCAGCGGCCCGGTCTGCTCGACAAAGATCACCATGCCGTCGCGGTGAACTGAACCTGGAAACCGGGTTCGAGCAGCGCTGGCGGCGTCCGATCGAGGTTCCACAGCTGGGCTTCCGTATGGCCGATCAGTTGCCAACCGCCGGGGCCGGCGCGTGGATAGATTCCCGACCACGAGTCCGCCAAGCCCACCGCGCCGGCCGGCACGCGGGAGCGGGGCGCAGGCCGCCGGGGCACCCGCAGCCGGTCGTGTTCGCCTTGCAGGTAAGCGAAGCCCGGGGTGAACCCGCAGAAGCCGACCGTCCAGATCTGACCGGTGTGCAGCTTCACCACCTCGGCAGGCGTGGTCCCGATA
>DATFOP010000377.1:0-3911 GCA_035265505.1 Propionibacteriaceae bacterium
CAGGGCAACCGCCAGCGCGGCTGCCGCAGTATCGGCGTTCACGTTGTGCACCACGCCGTCGTGATCGGGGGCAATGCTCGCCACCACGGGCACCCGTCCAGCCGCGATCAGGCCGGCGATCGCCTCGGTGCGTACTTCGACCACATCGCCAACCAGGCCGAGGTCGACCTCCTGGCCGTCCACGACCACCCCTCGCCGCTGGGCGGTGAACAGGCCCCCGTCCTCGCCCGACATGCCGATCGCCAAACTGCTACGGGCGTTGATCAACCCGACGAGATCGCGGCCGACCTGGCCGACCAGCACCATCCGAACGACGTCCATGGCCTCCGGTGTGGTGACCCGGAAGCCGCCGCGAAACTCCGACGGGATGCCGAGCCGCGTCAGCATGCTCGTGATCTGCGGTCCGCCCCCGTGCACGATCACCGGATGGACACCGCAGCGCTTCATGAACACGATGTCGGACGCGAACGCGCGCTTGAGTTCGTCGTCGATCATGGCGTTGCCGCCGTACTTGATCACCACAGTCTTGCCTGCGTAGGTTTCCAGCCAGGGCAGCGTCTCGGTGAGGATGGCGGCCTTCTCGACCAGGGTCAACCCGCGATTCGCGGGGGCTTCCAGGGGGGTCGGGCCGGCTGGCTGACCAGGCTGATCCCGGGTCGGAATGGCAGGCGCGCTCATGTCGAGTACTCCGCGTTCTCCCTGACGTAGTCGTAAGTCAAATCGTTGGTCCAGATGTTCGCGCCATGGCGGCCGTTGCGGAGGTTCACGACGATGTCGACCTTGCGGCCACTGAGGTCGACCAGCTCACGCGGCTCTCCGATACCTCCATCGCGGCACACCTCCACTCCGTTGAAGGAGACGTCTATTCGATCCGGTTCGAAGTCAGCGGCCGTCGTGCCGATGGCGGCCAGCACCCTCCCCCAGTTCGGATCTTGGCCGAAAATTGCGCACTTGAGGAGGTTGCTCCGAGCGATGGTCCGGCCAACCTCGACGGCGTCGTCCTCGCTCGTTGCGTGCTCGACCGTGATCGCGATGTCGTGAGAGGCGCCCTCGGCATCGGCGATCAACTGCGTGGCCAGATCCGCGCACGTCTCGTCGAGCGCTTCCTGGAAGTCCTTCGCTGCGGGTTGTACGCCGGAAGCGCCGCTGCTCATCAGGACGACTGTGTCGTTGGTCGACATGCAGCCGTCGCTGTCAATCCGCTCGAAACTCTTGCGGCATGCCTCGGCCAAGTGGCCGGGCAGCCTTTCGGAGTCCACCAGCGCGTCGGTGGTGATGATCACCAGCATGGTGGCCAGCCCCGGAGCGAGCATGCCAGCGCCCTTGGCCATGCCACCGACGGACCAGCCTTCGTCGGCATAGCTTGCCTGCTTCGGCACCGTGTCGGTCGTCATGATCGCTTCCGCGGCCGCCTGGCCGCCGTCGCCGGTGAGCTGCGGAACCAGATCGCCGATCCCCGAGGTGATCTTGTCCATGGGCAGCCGGAGCCCGATGAGTCCTGTGGAGCACACCGCGACATCGATCGCCCCGACGTCCGTCCAATCGATCGGCCCGACATCCGTCAAGGAGCCCTGAGCCGGCGTTGCATCAGCTTGTCGAAGGGCATCCGCCACTAGCTCCGCGGTCTGGTGAGTATCAGCGAAGCCGGCCGCACCGGTGCAGGCGTTTGCCCCGCCGGAGTTCAAGATCACGGCTCTCAGCCGACCATCCTTGATCACTTCTTCCGACCACAGCACCGGAGCAGCCTTCACCCGATTGGTGGTGAATACGGCCGCGGCGTCGAAGAGTGGTCCGGTGTTGACCACCAGGGCCAAGTCCCGCTTGCCGCTCGGCTTGAGACCGGCGGTGACAGCGCTGGCCATGAAGCCGGCGGCAGTAGTGACGCTCACGGTGCCACTCCCGCCGTGCTGAGACCCAGGGACTCCGGTAGTCCAAGGGCCAAGTTCATGCACTGGATGGCGCCGCCAGCGGTCCCTTTGGTCAGGTTGTCCAATGCGGCGACCGCAACCAGCCGGCCGGCCTGCGCGTCCACCGCTACCTGCACGTGTACCGCGTTCGAGCCGAGGACGGACTGGGTCTGCGGCCATTGGCCACGGGGAAGAACGTGCACGAACGGCTCATCGGCGTAAGCGGCCTGATAAGCGGCAGAAACCTGTTCCGAGGTGATCGAGGGGTCGGCCAGCGGACTGCTACAGGTGGCCAGGATGCCGCGCGACATGGGGACGAGGACTGGTGTGAACGACACCGCCGGATTCTCAGCGCCGCACGCCGCGAAAGTCTGCAACAGCTCAGGTGTGTGGCGGTGGACCCCGCCGACGCCGTACGCGCTCGCCGACCCCATCAGTTCCGAGCCCAGCAGGTGCGGCTTCAAAGATCGGCCTGCGCCCGAGGGCCCGCTGGCCGCCACGATGACCACATCCTCGGCCGCGGTCAGCCCCGACGTGATGGCAGGCAGCAGGGCCAAGGTGCCCGTTGTCGGGTAGCAGCCGGGCACCGCGATGCGCCGAGCACCGGCAAGTTTGTCGCGCTGACCCGGAAGTTCTGGTAGGCCGTACGGCCAGGTTCCAGCGTGGTGTGAACCGTAGAAGTGCTGCCAGGCCGCTGAGTCTTCCAGGCGATGGTCGGCACCGCAGTCGATGATCACCGTCTGGGGATCCAGGAAGGCCGCCACCTCGGCGGAGGCACCATGCGGCAGCGCGAGAAAGACGACGTCGTGCCCGGCCAGAGTGTCGGGATCGGTATCGCCGACGACGCGGTTGCTCAAGGGCACAAGGTGGGGTTGGTGCAGGCCGAGCAGCGAGCCGGCGTTTGCTCCCGCGGTGACGGCACCGATCTTGACCTCTGGATGGCCGAGGAGCAGCCGCAGCAGTTCACCGCCGGCATAACCGGTGGCACCGGCAACCGCGACCCGAAACGCCATGCGCATGACTATGCCATGAATGGCAGAAGTATGCTAATTAGACCGTGCGCTGGACGGCGCCGGTTTGCTCGGCCGCGGCGGCCACGGCCGCATCGCGGGCGGAGGCCGCCTCAGCGTCGGTCAAGGTGCGGTCGGAAGCCCGGAAGCGCAGCGCAAAGGCGAGTGACTTCTTGCCCTCGCCGATCTGCGGGCCGGTATAGACGTCGAACAGGGTGACGGACTCCAGCAGCGGCCCTGCGCCGGCGCGCAGCGCCCGTTCCACGATCCCGGCCGGCACATCGGCATCGATGATCAAGGCGACGTCTTCCTTCGCGACCGGGAAGCTGGAGATCGCCGCCACATCGCCACGCTCAGGGGCGGCGGCGATCAGTGCGTCAAGATCAATCTCGGCCGCCGCTGCCCGCGGCGGCACGCCGAACGCTTCACAGACAGCCGGGTGCAGTTCCCCGGCGTGACCGAGTACTGCTCCATCCGCGAGCACGAATTCGGCGCATCGGCCGGGGTGCCACGGCTTGCGTTCAGTCGCCCGCCGGGAGAGCTGCAGACCTACCACGCGCGCCGCATTCTCGACGAAGGCGATCGCGTGCTGCCAGCCAGCGGGCTCACCAGGACCGGCCCAACTCTCCGGCCGCCACTGCCCGGTGAGGACGGCGCCGACGTGACGCGGCTGCCGACCCAACGCACGATCCAAGCGCGCAAGCTGGTCGGCGGATGGGCGTTGACTCACCGGCACCTGCGGAGCGGCAACCGGAGGGTCATTGGCGAAGAACACCGCTCCGGACTCGAAAAGAGCAAGATCGTCATTGCCGCGGCTGCGGTTGCGGGCCGCCGCCGCGAGCAGTCCTGGCAGGATGGTCGTGCGCAGGTACGGGCTGGTCTCCGACAAGGGATTGAGGATCCTGTTGAGGCGGCGCCGTTCGTCGTCGGCCGGAACGCCGAGCCGGTCAAGCTCGTCGATCGACAGGAAGGGGAAGCTCAGCACCTCGACGAA
>DATFOP010000378.1:0-14039 GCA_035265505.1 Propionibacteriaceae bacterium
AGTCATTCCCTCGGCCATTATCGGAACCGACCTCATCGCGCCGCCGGGCAAGATCGTCACCAAGATCGTCAGCCCGACAGTGCGCTTCGGAACGCCGCTGGACTTCTCCCGTTATGAAGGCATGAGTGAGGACCGCTTCATTCTGCGCTCGATCACCGACGAGATCATGTACGCGATCATGGAACTCTCCGGTCAGGAGTATGTCGACGTCTACGCGCCAACCGCGAAGGCGGCCGCAGCTCGTGAGACGGCGGCCCGGGAAGCCGATGAGGTGTCGCCGCAAACCTGAACCGCAGAAGAGCGTCAAGCGACGAATAGTCCGCGGCCGGCATGGTCACGAATGTGGCGAGCCGGCCAGGGCATGCGGACAGAGGCCGCTAGCGAAGCAGCCGTTGCGCCAGTCCGTCGGGCTGGCTGAGGGCGCACAGGTGCCCGCCGGCGATCTGTTCAGCGATGAGACCCAGGCGTTCCCCCGCGACGCGGTGCTGGAACTCGTATGGGAAGAAGCGATCGTCCCGGGCAGCGAGCACAGTCGTGGGCACGTCGGGCCATCGGGACAGGTCATATACGGACGAGAACAGTGAGTCGGCCGGCTCCTGATCGCCTCCGGACGTGATCTTTTCGATGACCTCGGGCGGCAGGTCGTGCAGGAAGTAGGTGTACAAATCAAAGCCGGCATCGGGGTTACGACCCTCGGTGACGTCGTGGCTGCGCACGGCTTCACTCTGTCCGGTGTTGTCCCACCATTGGCGGGGAGTTTCGCCTGGCACGGGGATCATCGCGTTCATGAGGAACAGGTGGGAGGTCGGGAGGCGGTCACAAGCCAGCGGGGCGCTGAATCCACCCATTGATTGGGCGACCAGGACAACGGCATCCGCTCCCACACCGGCCGCGACGATGGCCTCCGCCTGGTCGGCCAGGGTCGCCCCCGGCCAATTGGGCAGGTCGAGCGGCGCCACGCGATGTCCGGCGTCGGTCAGTATGGGCGCGACGCGATACCAGTATTGGGCCGTACCACCTGCCCCCGGAATGAGCACATACGTCCGCTGCATTCCGCAATTTTCACATCGCGGGGCGGGTCCATCGCCTGGAAAACCATCGGTCGGGCTGACGGCAGCCGTCTACAGTGTCTGCGTGCCAGATCCGCACGGGTTCCCCTCGCTGGACGCGCTACGCGCGCGGAAGCCGCTTCAGCAGCCGACCTATGCCGATCAGATCGAAGTCGCCGAAGTGATCGCCCGGCTTCGTAAGCTGCCACCGCTGGTCTTCGCGGGAGAATGTGACGAACTGCGGGCCAAGATGGGCAGCGTCGCCGCTGGGGAGGCCTTTCTGCTGCAAGGCGGCGACTGCGCCGAGACGTTCGAGGGCGTGACGGCGGCCAACATCCAGGGCAAGCTCCGGACCTTGCTGTCCATGGCTGTTGTCCTCACTTACGCCGCGCAGGTGCCGATCGTCAAGCTCGGGCGGCTGGCCGGCCAGTACGCCAAACCGCGCAGTTCCGCCATGGAGAGCCGGAACGGGGTCTCGCTGCCGGCGTACCGCGGCGATGCGGTCAACGGGGCCGACTTCACCGCAGAGGCGCGCCAGCCTGATCCGCAGCGGCTGCTCGGCACCTACCACGCGTCCTCCGCCACGCTCAACCTGACCCGGGCGTTTGTCACCGGTGGCTTCGCACACCTGCGCAGCGTGCACAGCTGGAACGCCGACTTCGTCAAGAACTCAGCGGCCGGCGTGCAATACCAGAATCTCGCCAATGAGATCGATCGTGCCCTTGCTTTCATGGTGGCTTGCGGAATCAACGACGACGTCTTTCGGACAGTCGACTTCTATTCCTCGCACGAGGCGCTACTGCTGGAGTACGAGCACGCGTTGACCCGGATCGACTCGCGTACCGGGTTGCCGTACGACACATCCGGCCACTTCTTGTGGATCGGCGAGCGTACCCGTCAGCTCGACAGCGCGCACGTCGAGCTGATGCGTCATGTCCGCAATCCGCTTGGAGTCAAGTTGGGGCCCACGACGACGGCCGACACCGCCTTGGAGCTGGCCGATCGACTGGATCCTGATCATGAATCAGGCCGGATCACGTTCATCACGCGGATGGGTGCGGCGACGGTGCGCGATGTGCTGCCCGACATCGTGGCCAAGGTCACGGCGAGCGGCCGCCAGGTGGCCTGGGTCTGCGATCCGATGCACGGCAACACGTTCGAGGCTCGGAACGGCTACAAGACGCGGGCCTTCTCCGACGTGATCGAGGAGTTGAACGGCTTTTTCGACGTGCATGAAGAGCTGGGCACCTGGCCCGGAGGCGTCCATGTGGAGCTTACCGGAGACGACGTCACCGAGTGCGTAGGTGGCAGTGATGATCTTGTCGAAGCCGACTTGGCGAATCGATACGAGACATTGTGCGACCCCCGACTGAATCGGAACCAGTCATTGGAGTTGGCGTTTCTCGTGGCTGAGCGGCTGACGACGGGGCGGATCAAGCGGGCCAATCCGGTGCAGTCCTACGTGCCGGTGTCGTTCTGATCGTGATCTTGGGTACGGCTCCGTGATCGACCTGCGCTCCGACACTGTCACCAAGCCAACCTCGGCTATGCGGGAGGCGATGATCGCGGCTCCGCTGGGCGACGACGTTTACGGCGAGGACCCGACGGTGATCGAACTGGAACGGCGGGTGGCGCGGCTGCTGGGGCACGAGGCAGCCCTTTTCTGCGTCAGCGGATCGCTCGCCAACCTTCTCGCGGTGCGGCTGCTGGTCGAGCCCGGTCAAGAGGTCATCTGTGATGCAGCGGCGCACATTGCCAGAGCCGAAATGGGTGCTCATGGAGCGGTTGCCGGCGTGACCATGCGCACCTTTTCCTCGCCGAACGGCCGGCTAGGCAGCGAACAGGTGGCGGCACTCATCTCGCCGGTGGCAAATCCGTTCCTGGTCGCCACTTCCGCCGTCGCGGTGGAGAACACGCACAATTTCGGTGGCGGAACGGTACAGTCGCTGGACGAGCTGGCCGGTGTGTCGGAGCTGTGCCATGACCACGGTATTCGCTGCCACTTGGACGGCGCTCGGTTGTGGAACGCTCATGTGGCGACCGGGGTTGACCTCTCCAGCTATGGCCGCCTCTTCGACACTGTCACCGTCGCGTTCTCCAAGGGACTCGGTGCTCCGATCGGCTCGGTGTTGGTCAGCACCGCTGACAACATCGCTGAAGCGCGCATTCTGCGCAAGCGGTTGGGTGGTGGCTGGCGACAGGCCGGAATGCTGGCGGCAGCAGCCATCTACGCCCTTGATCATCATGTCGAACGCCTAGCCGATGATCATGTGGCTGCCCGCACGTTCGCCGAAGCCGTCGCGGCGCGGGTGCCGCAGGCGATCGATCGTGACAGCGTCGAGACGAACATCGTGGTGCTGAATAGCCGGTTCACTCCGGCGGGCCCCATTGCCGCCGCCGCCGCCGAGCGCGGCGTGCTGGTCTCCGCTCTCGGAACCAGCGTGTTACGCGCGGTGACTCATCTCGACGTCACTGTCGCTGACTGCGCGCGCGCCGGGGAAATCGTTGGCGACCTGATGCGGCCAGTGCCATAGCTTTGGTCCATGCGGATCACCCACCTTGGACACGCAGCAGTGCTCGTGGAAACCGACGATGCACGGATCCTGATCGATCCGGGAAACCTCTCCGCTGCATGGCACCAACTGACCGACCTCGACGCCGTTCTGGTGACACACCAGCACCCTGATCATCTCGACACCGACCACATCGGCGCATTGCTCACGGCCAACCCGGCCGCAACAGTGCTGGTAGAGCCGTCCATCGTTCAGCAGATTGCCGAAGCGAAGTTTCCCCAGTTGCCCAACGCGACGGCGTTCCGGCCTGATGAGCAGGCTGTGGTCGGCGACGTGTTGATCACCGGCGTGGGCGGTCAGCACGCCGTCATCCATCGCGATATCCCGCGTATCGGCAACGTTGGGTATGTGCTCCGCTCATCCGGTCAACCCACCTTCTTTCATCCCGGGGATGCGTACGACACGGCGCCGCAGGGCATCGATGTCTTGGCCATGCCGGCATACGGCCCGTGGGCGGCGATGAAAGAGACGATCGACTTCGTCCGGGCGGTTGGTGCGTTGGAGGGCTTCCCCATCCACGGCGAGTTGCTGAACGACCGCGGTCACAACTTGGTGATGTCGCGGATCGACGAATTGACCACTACTCGGCTGATCGATCTAAGGGGCGGCGCCACCCACGAGTTCTGACCCCGATGGATCAGCCTGAGGTGAAGATCAGGATCGACGTGCATCCAGGCCGTGGTCTGAGCTCCGTACCCGACTTCGTCGGGGCGACCGCTCCACCAGATACATCGCCGCCACGATGGCCAGGCCACCGATGATCATCCTTACGGTGATCGTCTCTCCGCCCAGCGCGACCGCGAACGCGGCCGCCCACACCGGCTCCACGGCCATGATCACCGCAGCGCGAGACGGCTCGACCCGCGCCTGCGCCCAGGTCTGCAGCACCATGGTGACCGCGCCTGCCACCACTGCCAAATATCCGGCGATCAACCAGTCTTGTCCCGTCGCTGGCAGCTGGATCAACGGACCGGAAGCACCCGTAGCGATGGCTCCCGCAGCGCAGACGGCGGTGATCACTGACAGCTGCACCACGCTCAAGCTGAGAGCTTCACCCGGTCGACTCAGCCGACCAAGCGCGACGATGTGGCCGGCGTAGATCATCGCGGCGACGCACGTCACCAGCTCCCCGTAACCCACCGAGAACCCACGAAGGGAAAGCACCGCCAGACCGACGGTGGCCAGGCCGCTGGCCAGCCAAGCGTTGCTGGTGATCGTGGTTCTCAAGATTGACGCGGCCAGCATTGGCGTCGCCACGACGTACAGGCCGGTGAGAAAGCCGGACACGCTGGCGGTGGTGTGGGCCAGCCCGACGGTTTGGAGTAACTGGGCGGTGCCGTAAAGCAGGCCCAGTGCGAGGCCACGGGCCACGATCGGGTAGGACAACTTGAGGCGCCCGGCCGCCATCGTCGTGAGCGCGATCGTGGCGATAGCGAACCGGAGGGCCAACAAGTCCGGCACCGGGATCCGGGTGACGATGTCCTTGATCAGGAAGAAGGTCGACCCCCAAATCGCCGTCATGGTCAGCAGAGCCACGAAAGCCCACCGCGAGGTACCGGGTCCGGCTGACGACATCGGGCCAGCTTAGGGTGGCGGCGAAGGCTGGCTTAGATCACGAGCAACGTGATGGTGGTGCCCTTCGGTACCTGGCTGCGGGCCCGAGGATTGGTGTAGACGACGTAACCCGTGCCCAGATCCCTCAGCGGGCTTGCCTTGACTTCGGTCTTGAAACCCGCCTTCTTCATCACCTGCTCGGCTGCCCGCACCTCCATGGACCTGACATTCGGGACAGTGACCAGATTCGGTCCGAGGGACCGGGTGATGTTGATCGTGTCGCCTCGAATGCCGGTGCCGTTGCGAGGCGATTGGCGAACGACCAGCCCGCGCGCGACCGTGTCGGAGCGTTCGGTGGAAACGGCCACCGCGAACCCCAGCTGCTTCAGCTGCTGGATCGCAGTGTCGGCGTCGGATCCCTCATGATTGACGATGGTCAGGGGCTGCGGTCCGATGGACACCACGAGATCGATGTCGGTCCCCCGACGCAGGAGCGTCCCAGTGCGTTCCGATGCGCGAAGCACCGTGCCGTCCAAGACTGAGCGGCTGTACTCCTCGGTCACCTTTCCGACGTCAAGCCGGGCACGCTTGAGGGCGGCTATCGCATCCGCACGGCTCAGGCCGCCGACGACAGGCATGGCATAGCGCTCGGGACCTTTGGAAACAGTGGCACGCATCTGGCCGCCGTCGAGGATCCGGTCGCCGGCCGCCGGGTCGGTGGAGATCACCTTGCCCTTGGCGATCGTCTCGCTGAAGCCTTCGTCGAACTCGATCCGCAGCCCAGCCTGCCTCGCGACGCGACCGGCATCGGCCTTGGTCAGCATGGTCAGCGCCGGAGCAGTGGTGAATCGACCCTCTGTCCAGTACCAGCCGACGAGCGCCGCCGAGGTCGCAAGCATCAGGACCAGGATCATGGCCAGCCAACCGCGCCGCCGGCTACGAGCCTGGCGCTCCTGGTGGGCGGCCTGCCGGGCGGCGGACAGCTGGTAGAGCCGCTGTGGTACCGCCGGCGGCGGCGCATCGAGGATCGTTCGCGGCGAGTACCGCCCTGCGACAGGTGACGGCGGGGTCCCGGGCATGGGCTGGCCCGAAACCGCGGCCATGTCGCTCACCAGCTGGGTGACTTCATAATCGGCGGGATCGCGCTTGCGAGTAGGCGCCGGCGGCCGTACTTGGCTGAGCTGGCGGGTGAGCTCCGGATCGTCAGCTAATCCTTCGCTGAGAGCTGCACGAACCCGGCGCAGCTCGCTCAGAAAGACGCGGCCGTTGGGCGGTCGCGCGTCGCGATTCCGGGATGTGGCCCGGGTGACCAAGGCGTCGAGGTAAGGAGGGATGCCGCCGGCGCTTCGGAAGGCGGAGGGCGGGGGCACGTCGGAGTTCACGTGCGCGTACGCGACCTGGATAGGCGTCTCGCCCGTGTGCGGCTTACGGCCGGTGAGCAGCTCGAAAAGGACGACGCCGGCGCTGTAGACGTCAGACCGCGCATCGGCCTTCCCGGACATGACGAGCTCTGGCGGCAGATAGGAAACGGTGCCGATCAGCAGACCCTGCGTCGCGGTGGAAGTCTGCGAACTGACGGCCTTGGCGAGCCCGAAGTCACCCACTTTGATCTGGCCCCGGTCGCTGATCAGCACGTTCTCCGGCTTGACGTCGCGGTGCACCAGCCCGGCATCGTGAGCGGCGGCCAACGCTGCCACGACCGGGTCCATCAGTTCGACGCAGCGCAACGGGGAGAGCGGAGCATCGCGATTGATCACGTCCCGCAGCGTGTGCCCCTCGACGAACTCCATCACGATGTAGGGCCGGCCACCTCCTGGATTGGAGTCGTCGCGACCCTGGTCGAAGACCGAGACGACGCAGGGGTGGGACAAACGGGCGGCGGCGCGGGCCTCGCGGTCGAGCTTGCGGGCGAATTCGGCGTCATCGCCCAGTCCGACGTGCATGAGCTTGATCGCTACGGTCCGGTTGAGCCGGGTGTCGACTCCTTGGTAGACCGTTGCCATGCCACCCCGGGCCAGGCGAGAGGTGATCTGGTAGCGCTCGTCAAGCACATGACCGACCAGCGGGTCGGCAATGCTCGTGGTAGCCATGCCAGCTCCAAACACGGCGGGGAAGGTGACCGTGTCCGCGAGTCTAGGGGTGTCTTCGTACGGCCCCGGCCACGGCGCGCCGGAAGTCGGCGATTCATCCCCCACGCTTCGAGGATGCCTCAGCGCGGGGGTAAATCCGAAATTCGGCCAGAATGATCACCAGACCAAGCCGCTCGGTAACGTGACGGAGATGGAACTCGGACTGACCACTTTCGCGGAGATCAACGACTCGAGCGTGGCAGCGGGAGAACGGCTCCGCCAGGTGGTTCAGGAAGGCAAGCTGGCCGACGAGCTCGGCCTGGATGTCTACGGGATCGGCGAGCACCATCGCCCTGATATGGCGGCCTCTGCGCCCGAGATCGTGCTCGCCACCATCGCAGGCGTCACGCAGCAGATCAAGCTGAGCAGTGCCGTGACCGTCCTAAGCTCGGCAGACCCGGTACGTGTGTACCAGAACTTCGTCACCCTCGACCTGCTTTCCGGGGGCCGGGCGGAGCTGATGGCCGGCCGCGGCTCATTCACCGAGTCGTTCCCACTCTTCGGCTACTCCCTGAACGACTACGACGAGCTCTTTGCTGAGAAGCTCGATCTGCTGCTTGCCCTCAATGGGAGTGAGCCGGTGACATGGTCGGGCAAATTCCGCGCCCCTTTGGACCACACAACGGTACATCCGCGTCCGGAGGGACGCCCGCTGCCCATCTGGATCGCTGTCGGCGGCACCCCGAACTCTGTGGTTCGGGCCGGCACACTCGGGCTGCCGATGGCCCTGGCCATCATCGGTGGCCAGCTGGCGGCCTTTGCCCCACACGTCGACCTCTACCGGCGGGCGCTCGAGTATGGCGGGCATGACCCGGCCACCCCGCTGGCGGTGCACAGTCACGGGTACGTCTTCGACGACGAGCAGGCCGCTCGTACCGAGTTTCTGCCGGCCTATCGGCGGACCTTCGCCAAGATCGGCCGCGAGCGGGGTTGGCCGCCCATGTCCGACGCCGCCGTGGAGGCGCTGGTTGCACCCAGCGGCGCCTTGTTCTTCGGCCGTCCGGAGACCGTCGCCGACAAGATCATTTCCCTGCATCAGCTGCTTAAGATCGATCGCTTTGAGTTGCATGTGTCTCATGTCGATCACACCAAATCCATGCGCTCGATCGAGCTCTTCGGCAGCGAGGTGGCGCCGATGGTCCGCGAGCGGCTCGCAGCTATGCAACCGGGCTGATCGTCCGAAGGTGGTACGCGCAGTCCTGGCCCGGCGATGACGGTAGTCCAGCCAGCCGAATCAGGCTAATGATCTTGACCGCGAGGAGCAGCAGCGCAACCGTCAGATTGAGCCAGGGGAGAGGCAGCCAGATCAGGGCAAGGACGAACACCGCGGAATTCGCGGCCTTGGCGGGTTTGGACCAGTTCCACGCCCAGATCCGCCGATCGGCGAGGTAGAAGTAGTTCGGACTGGAGAGCGGCCAGCGCCAGAAGCCCAATGACAAGATCAGATCGACGACCACGAAGCTGAACAGGTACACCACCACCGGGATCAGCACGTCCGGACGGATGGACACCAGCCCGAGATAGAACACCACGGCGCAGGCGCGATCGGACACGATGTCGAGCGTGGCGCCGATCCGCGTCTCGCGCCGCATTGCCCGGGCCAGCCCACCGTCGGCGATATCCCCGATCCAGTAGACCGCGAGCCCGGCCAGCAAGAGCGTCAGCGAGGAGCTGAGGATGCCGAGGACGGAAAGGATGACGCTGCTCGCCGTACGCACGACCGTCACCGCATTCGGCCAGGTCGCGAGGCGTTCCAGCCTTCGATGGGCACACTCGCGGTGGTTGCAGTCCACAGGCACCGGTCTATCGTGTTTCTCTGTGACTGCGCTGATGGGGCTCGACGCCAGGCTTCGGCTGGCCCGGCTCTACCTGTGCACGGACGCCCGTGAGCGACAGGGCGACCTGGAGGACTTTCTCAGCGCGGCCTTTGCCGGCGGCGTCGACATCGTCCAGATCCGCCAGAAAGGGATGAAGCGTAAAGCGGAGCTGGCCGCCTTGGAGGTGGCGCGCCACGCAGCAGCCCCGTATCAGGCCATCGTCTGCGTGAACGATTCCGCTGAGCTGGCCGGCCGCTTCTCGGCCGATATGCTGCACCTGGGACAGGACGACGGTGCGGCTTCGGCGGCTCGCCGTCCATTGCATCATTGGGCCTTGATTGGCCGGTCCACCCACTCGACCCGACAGGCGGACCGCGCGATCGCGGATCCGGATGTGGACTACTTCAGCGTCGGTTCTATCTTCGCTACTCCAACGAAGCCGGAGGACGAGCCGGTCGGCTTGTCCTTGGTCCGCTACGCCGCGCAGCAGGCACCCGTCGCGACGATGGACGCGAAGCCTTGGTTCGCGACCGGCGGCATCCACGTGAACAATCTTGACGACGTGATCGAGGCGGGGGCGCGCCGGATCTGCGTTGTGCGGGCCATCACCCAAGCGTCGGATCCACAGCAAGCGGCACGCGAGCTTCGGAACAAGCTGCAGGCGGCGTGGCGAAACGACCCAGCCATGGAACGCTACAGCTTCCAAGCCGCAGCCAGCACCAGTTCCCCCGCCGCCCGGTGGAGCAGTCCCCAGCCACCGGCGGATCAGTAATCCGCGGCTCTAAGCCGTCAGTAATCCCGGCGAACCGCGGCGTCGGCTAACGCGGCGAGTGCCGTCCTTCCCTCGTCGGTGATCTCGGCCTCGTTGAGGGCGAGCATGGCGCGCTCGTAGCCCTCGTCGATCATGGCTTCAACCGACTTGCGCGCGCCGGATTCCTCGAGCACCTGCTGGAGTTCGGCAACGCCGTCGGCGTCCAAGGTTTGATCGCCCAGCCGGTGCAGCAGCAGTTCCCGCCCCGCATCGTCGGCATGAGCGAAGGCGTGCGCCACCAGCACCGTCCGCTTTCCCTCGCGCAGGTCATCACCGGTCGGCTTCCCCGTGATGGTGCTGTCGCCGAAAACTCCTAGCAGATCGTCCCGGAACTGGAACGCCCTGCCCAGCGGCGACCCGTACGCGCCGAGGGTGAAGTACAGCCGATCATCGCCCCCACCGAGTGCGGCTCCCATCTGGCAGGGCCGCTGCACGGTGTACCGAGCGGCCTTGTATTCCACCACTCGGCTGGCGTCGTCCACGGCAACGTCGATCGGAGGGGTAGTCGAGCCAAGCGCCGGAGGTGTCTGCCGAAGGGGATGCGCTTGAGCCACCATGTCGAGGTATTGCCCGCAGGTCACCTCGGTACGCATCGCCTCGACGATGGGCAACGCCCGCTGGAGCGCTGAGTCAGCGAGCCCGGCGCCCTGCAGCATCTGGACCGACCACATCACCAGCAGGTCGCCGAGCAGGATTGCCCCAGCCCGGCCGAAGGCGGCAGAGTCGCCCAGCCAGCCGGCGTTTGCGTGCAGGGCCTCGAACTGGCGGTGGGCGGCCGGCTTGCCGCGGCGCAAGTCGGAGGCGTCCATCACGTCGTCGTGTATCAGCGCGCTGGCGTGCAGAACTTCGAGGCTGCTGGCTGCGGTCAGGATGGACTCAAGTTCGTCCATCTCGGGGATGCCGGCCGCGGCGACGTAGCTCCAGGTGCAGAAGCCGGCCCGGATGCGCTTACCCCCGCAAAGCAGCTGGGATGCCATCAGGTGGACGGGCGTGAGTTCTGGACCCATCGAATCCAGCACGCCGGCCTGCTCGTCCAAGAACCCCACGATTGCCGCTGACACGGCTTCCCGGAACCCTTGTGAGAGCGGTGCGTTCGAAGTCAGGACGTCGCTCGCCACATGCTGAGCCTACGGAGGCCCCGGCTATCTCCTGTCCTAGGGTGTTCACATGGCGGGCCGGACACCGTACCCCAGCCGGCCACGGAACCCGACCGTCGCGGATCTGCTCCACTTCGGTGGCCGCCCGCTCTACTCCTTCGAATTCTTCCCGCCGAAGGACGAAGTCCAGCAACGCCAGTTGTGGCAGGCCATCCGTGAGCTGGAATCGCTGGGTCCGGATTTCGTCTCGGTGACCTACGGGGCCAGCGGCTCAACGCGGGACCGGACCATTCGCGCAACCGAAGCCATCGCGCAGCACACCACGCTGCGAGCGGTTGCCCACCTCACCTGCGCTAGCCAGACACGAGAGCAAATCAGGCGGGTTATCGGTTCTTATGCGGCGGCCGGGATCCGTCACATCCTGGCGATCCGTGGCGACATGCCGGGTGGCCCACGAGTGCCCTGGGTGCGGCATCCCGACGGCCTGAGCAACGCCACCGAACTGGTGGCAATGGTGCGCGAGCTTGGTGACTTCTGCGTCGGTGTGGCTGCATTCCCCGAGCCGCATCCCGAGCGTGGCGATGCTGCCCTTGACGCCCGCCTGCTGGCCGAGAAAGCCCGCGCTGGTGCCAGCTTTGCCATCACCCAGCTGTTCTTCACCGCGGAGGATTATTTCCGCCTGGTCGAGAGGGTGCGGTCGCTGGGCTGCGACATCCCTATCCTTCCGGGCATCATGCCGATCACCAACGTCAAGCAGGTGAGGCGGTTCGCGGAGCTCTCCGGGGCGGCGCTGCCCACCGCGGTGACCGACCGGATCGCCGCGGTGGCCGACGACGAGGACCAGGTACGAAAAGTGGGGATCGAGATCGCCACCGAACTGTGCGAGGCGCTGCTGGAGGGGGGCGCGCCCGGCTTGCACTTCTACACCCAGAACCGGTCTCGGGCTACTCGAGAGATCTACGCCAATCTCCAGCGGATCCGACATCCAGCGTGACCAGGCGCTGAGTAGCCCGGGTCAGGGCAACGTAGAGGGACCGGATACCACCCGGCGACTCCGCGACGATCTCATCCGGAGCTATGACCAGGACCGCGTCGTACTCCAAGCCCTTAGCTTCCAGCGGACTGACCACAACTATCCGATCATCACCACGCGATGGGGCGCACTTCAGCTGCCGGTCGACGGCGAACTTGCGTGACGGTGGGCAGATGACGCCCACCGTTCCCTCCACCAACTCAAGGAGCTCCGCTACGGTCTGCGACACGGCGCTCAGGAGTTCACCGGCTTCAACCGCCTGCAACTCCGGCTCAATGCCGGTCGATCGTACGGCGGTAGGCAGATCCGCCTCCGGGAACGTGGCGACCACGACCCGGCTGGCCAGATCGAACACCTCCGCCGGACTGCGGTAGTTGGTGCTCATTCGGAACCGTCGGACCGGCGCCGCACCGATGATCTCAGAAAGTGCTGCGGATGCCTCCTGGGCGTCGGTCCAGGAGCTTTGCGCGGGGTCCCCGACAATTGTCCAACTGGCGCTGCCCCCACGTCGGCGCAGCATCCGCCATTGCATCGGACTGACGTCTTGCGCCTCGTCCACCAGGATGTGGGCGTATGTGTCATGCGGAGTGGCGAAGGGGTCTACCTCGCGGGTGGGGGTGAGCCGCTCAATCGTCGTGATCAACTCCGGCACGTCGGCGCCTCCCTCGAGGAAGATCGGGACTTCGCGATCCTCAGCCTCCGGAACCGGTCCCAGCAGGTTGGCGAGCTCGTCGAGCAGGGCACCGTCAGCTGCGGTCCAGTCAAGCGTGTCGCCGTTGGCAGGCTGATAGCTTCCGCTGATCAACGTGGACTCAGCCGGAGACAGCATTGAGCCCGAGAGTCGCCGCAGCAGCGCCGGATCGGCCAGCCGACGCAGGGCCTCCACAGCACTGACGGCAGGCCACCACGCGTTGCAGAACATCTGAAACGGGGCCGTGCCGCTGACGTGCTCGTCGAACTCCTCGCGATCGATCTCCTCCTCCGTCGGTCGGAGGCGCCACAAGGCGCCGAGCAAGGCTCGCGCTGCGGCTTCTCGGCCGTGGTTGTAGCGATGGTGGGCCAAGACGTCGGCACGCAACCGGGCAAGCACGGCCGACGTTAGAACCATGACGTGGCCGTGCCAGGACACACGCAGTTCAAGCGGAACCGATTGGGGCGGCTCGTGGACCAGCCGACGAAGGATGGGGATCATTCGCAGGCTGCCCTTGACCGCCGCCACAGCGGCAGGATCGATCCGGTCACCCTTGATCGGCACGACGTCGGACGCCACAGCGCCGATGGAGCGGAGCGTTACCGATTCCTCGCCAAGCGAGGGCAGCACCCGCTCGATGTAGTTCAGGAAGATCCGGCTCGGTCCTACGACGAGCACGCCGCCCGACTCGAAGCGACGCCGGTTGGAGTAGAGCAGGTAGGCCGCTCGGTGTAGCGCCACCACCGTCTTCCCCGTGCCGGGACCGCCGGAGATCATGGTGAAGCCCTGCCAGGGAGCCCGGATTGCCTCGTCCTGTTCGGTCTGGATGGTGGCCACGATGTCGCGCATGGTGTGCCCGCGGGCACGGGTCAGGGCCGCCAGCAAGGCGCCTTCGCCAATTACCACCAGATCGGAGTCAGCCGCGTCGCCGTCCAGCAAGTCGTCCTCGATGCCGACGACCCGGTCGCCGCGACAGCGCAAAACTCGACGACGCACGACATGCATGGGATTGGCCGGTGTGGCCCGGTAGAACGGCTCGGCGGCCGGGGCACGCCAGTCGATCACCAGGGGTTCGTAGTCAGCGTCGCGAATCCCGATCCTGCCGACATAACGGATCTCGCCATCCGTCCGATCCAGGCGGCCAAAGACCAATCCGTCGTGTTCGGCGTCGAGCACGGCTAGCCTCTTGGCCGCCTGGAACGCGAACACATCGCGCTCGTAGAGGCCGGTGCCGTCTTCCTCGCGGACGAAGGAACCGCGATCGGATTGATAGAGCGCCCGCCCG
>DATFOP010000379.1:0-5095 GCA_035265505.1 Propionibacteriaceae bacterium
GCCATCGCCCGCTGCCCCGCCTGCCAGCCGTAGTCCATCGCTTTGTCGTATCGGCCGGCGACGAAGTAGTGCAGCGCTAGTACCTCTGGCCGGCGCTCCGCTACTGAGGTGCTGGTCTCCAGCACCTCAGCGGCTTTCGCATGCAGTTCTCGTCGTCGCCGGTAGGGCAGGCCGGCATACGCGACCTCCCTAAGGAGAGGGTGCCGAAAGCGCAGCTTGTGGTCCGCCTCCACCACAAGCCCGTTAAGCCCGGCCAGCAGTTGGGGCACTGATTGATCCGGCGCCACGTCCTCGACCATCCGCAGCAACAGGTCCCCGTCGAACTCGTCGCCGAGTACCGCGGCACGCCGCAGAAGCGAGCGCTGCGCCTGCGGGAGCTGGTCGATCTGGGCGGCCGCCAGGTCTTCGACGCTCGACGGGAGATCGTCCGGGTCCTCGCCGCGGACAGCTGCCCGAGCGAGTTCGAGCAACAGCAAAGGGTGTCCGCCGGAGCGGATCGCGAGCGCCTCGGCGATCGCCGGTGGCAGGGGCCGCTCCGGTGTCGCCATCTCAGCCAGCTGGATCGATGGTGCCATGGCGAGGGGTCCGAGCTCGATTCGCTCGAGCTGCTCGGGCATCCACTCGGTTGGGCGCCCATCGCGGGTCACCAAGAGCAGCCATGCGCGCTTCGACACTCGCCGTGCCAGGGCAGCCAACACGCCGGCGCTGGCCGGATCAGCCAGGTGCGCGTCCTCGATAACCAGAATCGCCGGGGTTGGCACCATTCGTTCGAGCAAGTCGGAGAACAATTCCGGTACGCGTTCGGCGCGGTGGCGCTCCTCGAGTTCGGCGACTTCCGGACTGGCTGGCACGGTCAGATCGAGGACGACACCGAGCAGGGAAACCCACGGAAGCAGGTCGGGGGCTGACTTGGCCACGCATTCCTGGAGGCACCGGGCGACAGTGTCGTGATCGGTGGCACTGCTGGTACCGAGCACACGGTGGAGCAGGCGCCGCACCGGCGTGAACGGCGTTCCGGCTCCTGTCCGCTCGCAATCGCAGCGAAGCACGGTGATCTCGTTCGCCCGCGCCACGACCTCATCGACAAGCCTGGTCTTGCCGATTCCCGGCTCACCGACTACCTCGACCAGTGCGCCGGATCCATTCACCAGCCGCTCCATGGACCCCGTCAAGGTCGCCATTTCGGTGTCGCGCCCCACGAGCACGTCATCGAGGTTCTCCTGCCTCCGAGGCTCGAGCGGATCACCGAGGATGACAACGGGTACGGGCTTGCTCTTACCCTTCAGGGTTGCCGCTGGGGCCTCATTGACCGCGTAATAACGCCTGGTGTGGTCCAGCACGTCGGCGGCCATGAGGATTGACCCCAGATCCGCGTGTGCGGCGAGCCGGGCGGCAAGGTTTACGGCATCACCTTTGATCGAGTACGTCCTCCGGCTCGGGGAGCCGGTGTCGCCGGTGAACACCCGGCCGTGGGCGACGCCGGCCCGCAATGGCAACTGGCCGCCTCGGCTGACGGCCGCGCGTACTGCGGTGAGTAACCGGTCGGTGTCATCGCCGGCGCTCCGGGGGGCGCCGCCAAGGAGGATGATCTTTCCGCCGTCAACGTCAACGTCGGTGCCCAAGAAGCAGACGTCGTGGGCGGCAGCGGCGTCCTGCACGTGACGGAGTACTTCATCCATGGCTCTCATGAGCGTTTCTGGCCCATCTTGGGCCAGGATGCTGTCCGTATGGTCGAAGCACACAAACGCCACGGCAACGGTGCGGTGCTCTGGTTCTCGGGAGGGCTGGGACAGGTAGTTGCGTAGTTGCGGGGGCAGCAGCTGCTCCATCACCCCGGCCTTGGGCCTGGGCGCCGGTTGTCGAGGCATTCGCGGAGTTGTCGCGGCGCCCACCAACAGGTGACCCCAACCAGTACGCGGTCGTATCCCAGCGGCGCCGACGGCCGCAGCAGTCACGTCCCCGACGAGCACTTCACCGGCGCTCGCGGCATGTTCCAGCATCGTGACACCTGTTGCCGTTGGCCCCAGCACGAGTAATTCGCGGCACACGGCCGGATCTCCGGCCAGAAAGAGATCGATCTGGCCAGATTCGACCCCTGCGGAGGCATGCAGCACGACCCGGCCGATAGAGGTCTTGCCACGTCCCACCTGGGCAAGAGCGCGCTGTAAGTCCAGCGCGGCGCGTGCGGCGCGGCGAGCATGGTCGGAACCGTCGAAGAGAAGCAAGAGGGCGTCACCGCCCCACTTGAGTAGGTCACCGCCCTCGTCCTCGGCGTCCATGAGGAGCCGCCCGAACACGGTGTCGAGGAGATTGCTCAGCTCCTCCGCACCTTCCCGACCTTTGCGAGCGAGCCGTTCGGTGAGCGGAGTGAAACCCGTGATGTCGAACAAGACCAGGCTGCCATCGACAACTCGGTGAGCGGGCTCCGGTTCGGCGGCTGCCCATGCAGGCAACAACCGTGGCACGTAGGCCATCGAGGCCGGGCCCTCCGAGAGCGCCGACAGCCCGGGTTCCCAGGCGCTCACCGGTTAACTCTAACCTCAGGAAGCGACAGCCGATAAACGAAGCGGTTCGGCGCTCAGATCTCGCCAAAGCGGGTTAGCGTGAATCTGCGTCGATGCGCGGCTTGCGGAGGTCCATGTGGTGGAGACAAGAATGCTGGGTCGAAGCAGTGTTTCGGTCCCGGCCATCGGTCTGGGTGTCATGACCTGGGGAGAAGCTCGCGGCTTTCATCGCGTGATGCCGGCCAAGGCGGCATACGGCGGAGCCAACTCGGTTGACGAGCAGGCAGCCTTCGACGCAACGATGGCAGCTAACGTCAACTTCTTTGACACGGCGGCGATGTACAGCGGCGGCGCATCCGAGCGTCGGCTGGGGGAGCTGGCGGAGTCCAGAGATGTCGTCATCGCCACGAAGTTCCCGCCCAGCCCTATGGCACGCGCTGACGACATGCCGGCCGCCCTTGATGCCAGCCTTGGCCGCCTGCGGAGACAATCCGTTGATCTTTACCAGCACCACTTTCCGTCGCGCCGAGTGGACATTCCAACGCTCATGGGACTGATGGCGGACGCAGTAGAGGCGGGCAAGATTCGTGCAGTCGGTGTGAGCAACTACACCGCCGCGCAGATGCGCACTGCCAACGAAGCCTTGTCTCGGCGCGGGCTTTCGCTTGCCTCCAATCAGGTGCAGTACTCCTTGCTCTATCGGCGACCCGAGGTCGACGGTGTTCTGGAAGCCTGCCGCGAGCTCTCAGTCACCCTCATCGCCTACCAGCCACTGGCGAGCGGCGCCCTCACCGGGAAGTACGTCGACCGCGCCCGTCCCAAGGGCCTTCGCCGTTTGCAGCCGACTTTTCGGAAAGCCGGCCTAGAGGCCCTGCGCCCGGTCGTCGAGCTGCTGCGAGAAATCGGTAGGTCGTACGAGAGATCACCAGGACAGGTTGCGCTGCGATGGCTTCTGGAGCAGGAGGGCGTCGTTCCCATCCCTGGAGCCAAGAGCGGCGAGCAGGCTGCACACAATGCGGGCGCGCTCTCGTTCAAGCTGACCGCGGCGGAGACTGACGAGCTCGATCAGGCGACCAGGAGATGGCGCAGTAGCCGCGGACATCAAACGTCATAAGCAGTAGCTCATTCACCGTAGGCGCTGACCAGGATGGGCGTCATTCGTCCGTCGACCGTGACCTGAAGCTCAACCTTCCGGAGGCCCGAGGTGAGGATCGCGCCGTTGAAGACCGCCGACTCATCCGGACAGCCGGTGAATCGCACCCGGCGGTCGCCGTCGCTCAGCTGATAGACGTTGCTGGAGTCGAAGCGCGCACGGTCATAGAGCAATGACGTACCTGCGGTCGTGGTCGTCAGTTCCGCACTGGTACCCGCGTCCACCCGGACCATGACCTTGAAGGTCCGGACCGGAGCACCGTCGGCGGGTATTGGAGACACCCGGAAGCCGACCAACGACACGGAGCCGGCCTGTACGGTCCGCGACTCCATGCCAACGTCGAAGTCCCTCGCATAGTGGCTACCGCAGGTCCGGACAACCTGCCCGCCGGTGAGACGATCAGCGGCAGGATCAACGCTGGCGTGAGACGGCCCGCCAGCACGATCCGGTCCACCGGCTCCACTGCACGCCGATGTGGACAGTGCCGCTGCTGACGTCAGGACCGCGGTCGCCAGTGCAGCTCGCCACACAATGTCCTAACACCGGAAGCCATGCTCGCGTTCCCACGCCAGACGGCACAGGAGATGCCTAGGTTTTGAGCTCGATTGTGTGAGCCGCCTTTCGCCAGCGCGCAACAATTCAGCGTGGTCTCTCGACGAACGCTGCTGCTCGGTTCGGCTGGTGCTGCGCTCGGCGCGGTGGCCGGTTGCTCAGGTGCGGCTGGCGGTGAAAGTGCATCCAGCTCCTCGCCTGAGGAGATCCCATCAGCGGGAACGCCGAGCCCACCGCAGACTTCCGCTAGCTCCGTACGAACACCGTCACCGTCACCGTCCCCGTCAGCGCCCGCGACGCCCAAGCCGAAGATCGCGGGCACCATCGCCAAAGACCTCGATGTGCCGTGGGGAATTGCCTTCCTTCCCTCGGGCGATGCGCTCGTCTCGGAGCGGAACTCGGGCCGAGTGCTGCGGGTCTCGAACCGAGGCAAGGTCCGCTCGATTGGCGACGTGGCCGGCGTTGTCGCGCCCCCCGGTGGGGGCGAGGGAGGTTTGATGGGCATTGCTCTTGCGCCCAACGACCAGGAGACCCTGTTCGCCTACATCACCACGGGAGAGGACGATCGTGTCGTCCGTTGCAGTATCGCCGGCGGTCGCCTGGGACGACCCAAAGCCATTCTGACCGGCATCCCGGCGAGCGTTCGCCACCACGGAGGTCGACTGCTGTTCGACCGGCAGGGCATGCTGTTCGTGTCCACCGGCGATGCCGAGAATTCTTCTGCTGCGCAGGACAAGGATTCCGTGCTGGGCAAGATCTTGCGTATTCGACCTGACGGTCGGGCGGCGCCAGGTAATCCGTTCGGCAATCGGGTCTGGAGCTACGGCCATCGCAACGTGGAAGGTCTGGCGTTCGACGCCAAGGGTCGGCTCTGGGCTACCGAGTT
>DATFOP010000380.1:0-21041 GCA_035265505.1 Propionibacteriaceae bacterium
CCCCGAGTGCGTGTGGATCGCGATGCCTTCGGCAAGTTCGCCGAGGGATTCGCTCGCTTCATGGGGACCGCCCGATTCCTCGCCTGGATGACCTTGATCATCGTGCTCTGGGTGATCTGGAACGCTCCGATCGGTCCCCCGCGACCCCGCTTCGACGAGTACCCCTTCATCTTCCTCACGCTGATTCTGTCTCTGCAGGCCAGCTACGCCGCGCCCTTGATCCTGCTCGCCCAGAACCGGACGGAAGCCCGCGACCGGGTCGCTCTAGATCGCGATCGTGCGCAGGCGGCGCAGAGCCGCGCCGACATGGATTTCCTCGCTCGGGAGATCGCCAGCCTGAGGATGTCGGTCGGCGAACTGGCCACTCGTGACTACCTGCGATCGGAGCTCAAGTCCGAGCTTCGGGCCATCTTGGCCGACATTGAAGGGAGCGAGGACCGCGTCCGCGACAGCATCTAATCTTGAACGATGCAAGACACCCAGGTCTCCCCACTGGTCGGCGCGATCTATTCAGCGCTGGACCGGGTCAACGATCCCGAGATTAGGCGGCCGATCACCGAGCTGAAGATGGTCTCGGCGGTTGATGTCGATTCCACGGGTCTCGCTCGGATCGGGGTGCTGCTAACGGTTTCAGGCTGCCCGATGCGTGACACCCTGCAGCGGGAGGTGAGAGCTGCCGTCGCTGCGGTGCCGGGGGTAAGCGCGGTCGAGGTCGAGCTCGGCGTGATGTCGGACGAGCAGCGCGCGGCACTCCGTGATCAGCTCAAGGGCGGCCAAGCCGAGCGCGAGATCCCGTTCGCCCGTCCCGACTCCTTGACGTCGGTGATCGCCGTCGCCTCGGGCAAGGGCGGCGTCGGCAAATCCTCGGTGACGGTCAACCTCGCGGCCGCGCTGGCACGGCTCGGCCGGACCGTGGGTGTACTCGATGCCGACATCTACGGTCACTCGATTCCCGCCATGCTCGGGGTGGCCGACGCGCGGCCGACCTCGGTCGAGGACATGATCATGCCAGTGCCGACCAACGGCCTGAAGGTGATCTCGATTGGCATGTTGAAGCCACGCCGTGATCAGGTGGTGGCATGGCGGGGGCCGATCCTGGATCGTGCCCTGACCCAGCTGCTCGCCGACGTCTACTGGGGCGACCTCGACTACTTGATCTTGGATCTGCCTCCAGGCACTGGTGACGTGGCAATCTCGCTGGGCCAGAAGCTGCCGAACGCCGAAGTACTGGTGGTCACCACTCCACAGTCGGCCGCGTCAGAAGTCGCCGAACGGGCCGGAACCATGGCGTCCATGCTCAACCAGCGCGTGATCGGCGTGGTGGAGAACATGAGCTACCTGGTGACGCTCTGCCCGCACTGCGGCCACCAACATCGCTACGACGTCTTCGGTCGGGGCGGTGGCGACGAGGTCGCCACGACGTTGAGCACGCGTCTCGGATATCGGGTCCCACTGTTGGCTCAGATCCCGCTCGACCCCATCGTTCGGGAGGGTGGCGACGCCGGCACCCCGATCGTCGAAGCCGCACCGGATCAGCCCGCTGCCCAGGCGCTCAAGGCGCTGGCGGACACCCTTGCCAAGCGTGGCCGCGGCCTGGTTGGACGCCCCCTAGGCCTGGCCCCTGTCGGAGGTTAGTCAGGGACAGTTCTGCACGTCCAACCACCATGGAGAATTCGCCGTGTCCTGCGCCGGTGCCTCCTTGCCACTGAGATCGGGCAGTTCTGCAATCGGTACCCTCCATCGCCCATGGATGTCCGAGAAGTTCACGGCGATCGGGCTGAACCCGACCGGTAAGGCGTACATCGTGCAGCCTTGGACATTCTCGATCGTCACCGACGTGAAGTCTGCTCCCTCAACCCACAGGTCCACGACTCGCGATGTGCCGAAGTTCATCACTACCCACTGCGTCCGACTCCCTGACTCGGGATGCTTCGAGTAGGCGTAACGCGGTGCCTCTGCCAAATACACTTTGGCGGCAATCTGCCGCTTGTCTTCCAGATCAAGTCGTTGATCAGCCCGGTACGACAACCACAAGGCGGCGGCTGAAACCAGCAGAGCAAATACTGCTACCAATGCGGACGCCACTTGTGCTCGCGAAGCGGTGGGCATGCGCACCTCCTGCAAGCAGCTTAGCTAGGTCAAGCGGCGGGGCCGGGCTTGGTTACGAGCCCCAGTTGGGGTCGCGCCCAAAAGCGATCAGCAGGTCGGACTGCGGGTCTCCACCCTTTGCCGACTCCGGTCGAGCCGCCACCGCGCCGCCCGAGCGGTAAAGCTGCTCCCGGTCGCGATACCAGGCGGCCACCTCGGTGACCAGCTCTTCGTCAAGGATTCGCTCCTGACCCGTGCCGGCCGCCAGGTCCCACGCGTGGATGAGGTGGTCGGCGGTCAGCTGACGGATGTACTCGGCGATGTCCTCATCGCCGTAGGACAGGTTCACCGTTCCGCCTCGAGGCAGTTGGGCAGCGACCGCCGCCAACGCCTCATCCGTCGCCGCCTGAGCGACGGCTTGCGGATTGTCGCCGAGCAAGTCGCCGTCGAGCGAATCGCCGACGTCGGCGATCGTCTTGCGGTCGACCAAGGGCTTCGTCCACAGCTCCTCACCAACCACGTGATTCACTAGCGTTCGGACGTTCCATTCAGTGCAGGGCGTCGGTTCCGACCAGTCACCGGTCGCGCGCGACACCGTCGTGGCCCAGAACTCCACGCTGCGCCGGTAAGCGGTGCCTACATCCATCGCGGCCTCCATTCGGGTTCTGCTCACAGGTTCCTCTCTGGACTGGGAGGCGTCCAGTGCGGAATATGAACGGTTCACGAACGGTTTCGCGTCTCCGTGACGCCGATTGCCGTGACTGGGTCGACCGGTCGACTGGGCCGGCCGATGTTCTGCGGCGCGACCCGGCACTAGGTAGCGTCTGAGTCGAAAGGTGCGGCGGCGGCAGGGGTCGGCGACCCGGCTGTCCCCAGGTCGTGGGGTCCGCCCGCTGACAGCGTCTTCTGCGGACCCCCGGGCGACGGTGGGTTGGCGCCGTTGACGGCGGAAGCCTCCATCAAGTCCTTCTTCACGTCGGCCACGATCGGCTCGACATCGTCAAGCAGGTGTTTGCGGACGAAGGTCTTGGGATGCAGGTCTCGTACATCCAGGTCGGAGAAATCAGGCCCCAGTTCGTCCTTGAGCTGCCGTTGCGCGTTGTCGGCCAGCGTACGAACGTAGCGGATCATCCGCGCCGCCTTGCGGGCCAGCTCCGGCAACCGCTCCGGACCGAACAAGATCACCGCAAGCACGAGGAGCAGCAGGAACTCCGCGGGACCTATGTCGAACACATCGCCACGCTAGCCTTCCTTGCTGCCGAGCACGACGCGCGCTTGGCCGCGAGTTTCACCGCGCACGTAGTCCAGGACGACAGCGTCGCGCGGCCGGTGGGTGCGGATGGTGACGATCAGCTCCTCGATCGTGTGCACCCGTTTCCCGTCGATCTTGGTGATCACGTCATCCTCGCGCAAGCCGGCATCAGCGGCCGGCCCTCCGCTGTCCACGGAGGTAAGGATGACACCGGCGTCCCCCTCGGCTTGCTCCACGTTGGCGCCGAGTATCGGATAGGTGGCCTTGCCATTCTTGATCAACAACTGGCCGATCTCGACGGCCTGGTTGATCGGGATGGCGAAGCCCAGCCCAATGCTGCCAGACTGCCCTCGGCTGGTGCCCAGCGTCAGAATCGCTGAATTGACTCCGATCACCCGAGCGCTGGAGTCGACCAGTGGACCACCCGAATTACCCGGATTGATCGGCGCATCCGTCTGGATGGCGTTGATATAGGCCACTGGCGCGTCAGCACTTTCGGTCTCTCGGACCACGACCGGCCGGTCACGTGCGCTGACGATGCCGGATGTCACCGTGCCGGGCAGCCCGAGCGGCGAACCGACCGCAATCACCGGTTCGCCCACCCGAGTGGCGCGCGAGTCACCGATCTGCACCTGCTTCAAGCCAGACGCCTTCACCTGGATGACCGCAAGATCGTACGACGGACTGCGGCCCACAATGGTGGCGTTCGCCCGACGGCCGTTGGCAAGCACGAC
This sequence comes from Propionibacteriaceae bacterium, assembly GCA_035265505.1. Classification (GTDB taxonomy): domain Bacteria; phylum Actinomycetota; class Actinomycetes; order Propionibacteriales; family Propionibacteriaceae; genus Microlunatus. Next base: position 4,075 of record DATFOP010000380.1, read on the forward strand.
CCGCAAGCGGCCACCTTCGGCGGCAGCGACCACATGATTGTTGGTCATGATCCGGCCCGACCCGTCGAAAACGAATCCGGACCCAGTGCCGTCTCCTGCCTCGATCATGACCGTACTGGGCAGCACGGCGTTCGCAACCTGGACCGTCCCCTGCCCAGGCGCGTTTCCTGGCGGCGCCGTGGTCGGGCTAGGCGTCGGACCGCTTGTGCTGGTCGGATCAGTCGTTGGAACGGGTGCACTGGACTGCCCACTGGCCGACGGTGCCGCCAGGTCCCGGTCCGGAGCTCTACCAGCGAGCAGAGCGGCACCGTACCCAGCGCCACCGCCGACCACCAGCGCCGTCGCGGCGGCGGCGATAATCAACAAGGCCGATGACCTGGGCTTCCCGGAGCGGATCGCCGGCGGGCCGCTCGGTGGCGGCCGCTCGGGCGGCGCGACCACCGACTCGGGTTGTGCAAAGGTCAACGGCTCCTGCGGAGGAAGAGGCGGCTGCCACATGGCTGGCTGAGCATCGAAGGTCGGTCCCCACTGCGGTCCAAACGGACCGTAGTAGTGGCCGCCGAACGGGGATTCCCCCGAGGCCTCAGGCGGCAGGCGGTCACCCTCGGTCATCTACTCAGCCCCTCGTTGCCGGCCCCGATCAACCTCAGCGCTTCAGGCGGCTCAGGATGTCGGCCCAGCCGGCCTGGACGCGGTCCATGGTAGTTGGCGACGACAGCGGCTCATGGGGCAAGCCGCGGATCGCGTCGGCGAGCAGCTGCCTCGATCCGTCCGTGACGACGGTGTAGGCGGTGGTGCCCGACTGCCACGTCGCCAAGCCCGGCGTTGGGGCCCGTACATATGCGCCAAGGCGTTCATCCCACGACGCACCCTGCGGCGGGCCGGACAGCACACCTCGTCGCTGGAAGACACTGACAGTCCGCAGACCGTCGCTGTAGACCAGATGCAGCACGTTCGGGCTACCAGCCCGGTCCATGCGAACCCGGACCAAAGCCAACCCGGCCAGTGAATCGGAGCAGGACCACCCCTGGGCTGTGAGTTGGGGCGAACTAGAGACCGTCAGTGCACTCGTCGTCGTGGACATCGCCAGTCGAGGCGGCAGATGTTCCAAGATCGAGGAGGTGTTGCCGATTCGGAGCGAGGTGAAGCGCGAGCTCAGGGTCACCAGGCCCTGCGGGTCGTACGTCTCCTGACCCAGCAGCAGCCCGGTCACATCATCGATCCACCAGCGCGCCGCCACAGCGCCACCGGTGGATGCCTCCACCACCGTCGCCGGTCGACCTGCGACCTTGCTGCCAGACCAGCCCGACAGGCGATAGTTTCGCTCGAGCAAGCCCAGCAACTGGTGGTCGACCATCCGAGATGTCACCGCGGGCCGGGTATAACCCGTCAGTACCTTCTCGCCTCGCACATTGAGGACAGTGAGCTGGCTGCCCTGCTCGCTGCGGGAATCGATCTGAATCACGGCGGTGACGGCGGTACCGTCCATGAGCGCGGCGAACGCCTGAGTCCCGGAGTAACTGAACCTGCTGGCGGCTGACGCTGCCTTGACCAACGCACCGCGAGCTTGAGCGCTGGTCAATGACGACTCCGGCTTCGCATTCTGGCCGGCCGGAGTGTGTGGCAACACCGCGGCGGATGTCAACCGTTCGGTACCAGCCAGCATGACCGCTCCGATCGAATCGCTGGCCAGCGGCGACTGCGTTAGCGTAGACGTGAATTCAGCCTGCGCGTCAGCGCTCGGATCATCAATCACGGCTAGCGCGGTTGTCGGCGCGGCGACATATCCCGCGCCGACCGCCGTGCTCACCAAGGCGCTCACCGCGAGGCCCGCGGCACCCAGCCGAAGGCGCCGGATCCGCCGCTCGCTGGGAAGCATGCCCGGGGAGGTTCTCCGGAACGGTCGACTCCATAGCGGCTCCGAAGCCTGCGAACCTGCGATCGAGTTCAGCCGCTGGGACAGGTCAGCGGAAGCCGTTGCCGGTGGGCGGCTTCCGCTCAGTAATCGGCGGATCGTCCGCAGCTCGTGGACCTCGGACCGACAGGCAGCACAGTCGACCAGGTGGGCTAGCAGCCGTTCGCGGTCGTCTGAGCCGAGGGCATCGTCGACGTACCCGGACCTCAGCTCGGCCAGGTCGGCGCATGGCCGCCTCCTCACTCTGGCCTCGCCGGCTCCATACTCCGACCGGTTTCCGCTGCCACGCCCAGGTAGCGCTCTCGTTCCCCGGTGGGCTGACGATGAGCCAAGGCGGCCCGGAGCTGGGCCCTGCCCCGGTGGATACGACTGCGCACGGTGCCGATCTTGACGTCTAGCACCGAAGCGATCTCCTCGTAGCTGAGACCTTCGATGTCGCAGAGCACGACCGCCGCTCGGAATTCTGGCGGCAGGGCGGCAAGGGCAGCCGCCACATCATGGTCGAGATCGGCGTTGGCGAGCTGTTCCGACGGCGTCGGCCAGGCGCTGGCCAACCGGTCGGCCGCTCCTTCGACCAGCCCGTCGAAGCGGATCTTCTGCTTTCGGCGGGCACCATCGAGAAACAGGTTCGTGGTGATCCGATGCAGCCACCCCTCGAGGGTGCCGGGCTGGAATCGGTGCAGCGAGCGGAAGACGCGGACGAAAACGTCCTGGGTCAAATCTTCGGCGTCGTGCGGATTGCCCGTAAGCCGGTATGCGAGCCGGTAGACCCGCGAGCTGTGGTCACGGACGATCTGTTCCCAGGTGGGCGGCACCCAGTCCGCCGCCGGATCCTGCTCCGGCAATGACATGGGGGTCACCTCCCTCGTGGCCAACCTTGACCGCTCATTGTTGCGAGCGAAGCTGGCAACGCCCTGAGCGAACCCTGTCAAACCGCTGTGCACGCGATGTGTCCTCCCTCACACCGACAACGCTGAGCCCTGCCGCCGTGTTCCCGCCCGATCTAGAGACCGGCGGCGGCCAAAGACGCGACAAGCGCCGTACGTTCTGCGTCCGTCGCGCAGACGAGGGGCGGGCGCAGGCCGCCGACCGGGCGCCCCCGGAGATCGAGGCCTGCCTTCACCAGGATGCAGCCCTGAGTGGCAAAGATACCGGTGTAGATCGGGAGCAGCTGGCGGTGCAGCTCCAACGCCGTCGTCACATCGCCGGAAAGGTATGCCTCGATCATCCGCTTTGTTTCGGGCCCGCAGAAGTGAGTTGACGTGCCCACCACGCCGACAGCGCCAACCGACAGCAGCGGCAACGTCAGGGCGTCATCTCCGGAGTAGTAGGCCAGCTCGGTCTCGGCCATGACTCGACCGGAAGCCGTGAGATCGCCCTTGGCGTCCTTGACCCCCACGATGTGGGGATGTTCAGCAAGCCGGATCATCGTATCGGTGGCAATTGCCGTGCCCGCCCGACCGGGGATGTCATAAAGCATGATCGGGACATCGGTCGAATCGGCCACGCTGAGGAAGTGGTCGAGCAGCCCCGCTTGCGGCGGCTTCGAGTAGTACGGGGTGACCACCAGCAGGCCGGCGGCGCCAGCTTTGGCTGCCTCGGCGGCGAGCTGAAGCGTGTGCTCGGTGCTGAACGTTCCGACGCCTGCAACGACGGCGGCGCGGTCCCCCACGGCGTCGACGACAGCCCGCAGCAGGTCGGCCTTCTCCGCGTCGCTGAGAGTCGGGGCTTCGCCTGTCGTGCCGCTGATCACCAAGCCGTCATGATCACCGTCGTCGACCAGGTGAGTGGCCAAGGCACCAGCTGCATCAAGATCCAGCGCACCGTCGGGGGTGAACGGCGTCACCATCGCCGTCAGGAGACGGCCGAAGGGCGGCGCAGCTGAAGCGGGCACGGAATTCATCCTAAGCCGAGGCTCAGGTGCGGATCACGACGAGCGGGTCGCCATCGTTGACCACATCGCCCGATGCGACCACCACCTCGGTTACCGTGCCGGGCACCTCCGCCAGGACAGGGATTTCCATCTTCATCGATTCCAAGATCACCACCGGGTCGTCCGCGGCGACTCGGTCGCCGACGTCCACTTCAACCTTCATCACAGCAGCGACGAGCTCGGCAACCACGGTGTGGCTCATATCGTCATGGTATGGGTCAGGGGCTGTCGATAGGCTGACATCCGTGACGGCCTCAGCTCCGAAGACCTCGCCCAAGTCAGCACCCAAGCCGGCGAGCTGGGCCTACGCCGAGGATTACGTCGAGGAGACCGACGCTGCTGCGGCCGCTCGGCTGGAGGCAGCGGAATTAGGCGTGTCGCCGCTCGGTCGCGGATGCGCCAGCGCACTCACACTTCTGGCGCGCGCCATCTCCGCGAAGGCAGTGGTCGAGATTGGCACGGGATCCGGGGTCTCCGGTCTCGCGCTGTTCGCCGGCATGCAGCCCGACGGCGTGCTGACCAGTGTCGACATCGAGGCAGAGCATCAGCATGCGGCCCGAAAGGCGTTTGTTTCCGTCGGCATTCCGAATCAGCGATTCCGCTTGATCAGCGGCGCCGCCCTCAGCGTGCTGCCGCGGCTGAGTGACGGCGCGTACGACATGGTCTTCATCGACGCTGACAAGTCCGAGTACCCCGACTACGTCGAGGAGGGCTTGCGGCTGCTCCGGCACGGAGGCTTGCTGGCCGTCGATAATGCCTTGTGGCATGACCGGACTGCGGATCCGGCCCAGACCGATGAGCAGACCGAGGCCATCCGCAGTGCGGTGAACGCCGTCAAGGAGAACGACGATCTGGTTACGGCGCTGCTGCCGGTGGGCGACGGATTACTGGTGGCCGTCAAGCGCTGAATAGCCTGCCCAGCGGTCAGCTCGGGCCCACCGTGATGCCCTTGCCGACCACGGTGATGCCACTGTCGGAAACGCTGAACCCCCGGGCACGATCTTCCTCCTCATTCACCCCGACCTGCGCGTTATCGGGAACCACAACGTTCTTGTCCAAGATCGCTCGACGGACAATGGCCCGCTTTCCGATGGTCACGTTGGACAAGATCACCGAGTCGCTCACCTTGGCGTTCTCGCTCACCCGGACGTTGGGCGACAGCACGGAGTCATCGATCGAGCCACCGGAGACGATGCAGCCAGGACTGACAATCGAGTCCAACGCCAGGCCACGGAGGGTGAACTTCGCGCCCGGCATTTGCATCGGATAGGTCCAGATCGGCCAGTCATGGTTGTAGAGGTTGAAGACCGGGTCGATCGACACCAGATCGAGGTGCGCCTCGTGATAGGCGTCGATAGTTCCCACGTCCCGCCAGTAGGCCTTTTCCCGTCCAGTTGAGCCCGGTACCTGGTTCTGGGTGAAGTCGTAGACCTGGGCCTCACCTCGACCGACGAAGCTCGGAATGATGTCACCGCCCATATCGTGTCGGGAACTCTCCGCTTCCGCGTCCGCAGTCAACGCCTCGATGAGCGCGTCGCTGGTGAAGATGTAGTTGCCCATGGAAGCGAAGGAAACGTCAGGGTCGTCGGGCAGCCCGGGAGGATCGGCGGGCTTCTCGAGGAACTCCTTGATCTTGTTGTCCTGTGCGGCGTCGATCACGCCGAAGGCTGTCGCCTGAGTACGCGGAACTCGGATGCCCGCCACGGTGGCGCCGAGGCCACCGTCGATGTGCGCCTGGAGCATCTGCTCCACGTCCATCCGGTAGATGTTGTCGGCCCCGAAGACCACGACATAGTCAGGATCCTCGTCCACCACGAGATTCAACGACTGATAGATCGCGTCAGCGCTGCCTTGGTACCAGCGCGGGCCGAGTCGCTGCTGTGCCGGCACCGGCGTCACGTAGTTGCCCAGCATGGTCGACATCCGCCAGGTCAACGAGATGTGCCGGTCGAGCGAGTGCGACTTGTACTGGGTCAGGACGGCGATCTGCCGCATGCCAGCGTTGGCGAGGTTGGACAGGACGAAGTCGATCAGGCGATACGTGCCACCGAACGGTACGGCCGGTTTGGCCCGGTCTGCGGTCAACGGCATCAGCCGTTTGCCTTCGCCACCAGCCAAAACGATCGCCAGAACCTTGGGACGAGCTGCCATGGTCTGAACCTAGGGTGTACGGGCGCTTGCCGACAAGAGGCGCGACAAGCGCAGGAAGGCCTTCATCGTCGAACCCTTTCCAGCCTTCGAATGCCTGTGACACGATGCGAGCTATGGCCTCCGACTCCACTGATCAGCTCCGGATCTCTTTGTTGACCCGGGAGTATCCGCCCTCGATCTACGGCGGAGCCGGCGTGCACGTGGCCCAACTGGTTCCACAGCTGGCGAAGTTGATCGATGTCGACGTGCAGTGCATGGGAGAGCCGCGCGAGGGTGCTACCGCGCATCAGGAGAACTACCCCGCCGGCGCCAATGCGGCGCTTCGGGTTTTCGGCGCCGACCTGTCGATGGTAGCGGCCGTACCGGACGTCGATCTTGTTCACTCGCATACCTGGTATGCCAACCTGGCCGGCCACCTTGCTGGCCTGCTGCAGGACATCCCGCACGTGGTCACCGCACACTCCCTCGAGCCGCATCGGCCCTGGAAGGCTGAGCAACTAGGCGGCGGCTACCGCTTGTCCTCGTGGACTGAGCAGACCGCCTTCGAAGCCGCCGACGCCGTGATCGCCGTCAGTGAGGGTATGCGTCGCGACACGCTCGATTCCTATAGCAACCTCGACCCCGACAAGGTCCATGTGGTCAAGAACGGGATCGACACCGCGGAGTTCGCGCCGGACAGCGACACCGACATCGTCACCGAACTCGGGATGGATCCGAACCAGCCGTCGGTGGTCTTCGTGGGCAGGATTACCCGGCAGAAGGGATTGATCCACTTGGTTCGCGCAGCCGAACACCTCGATCCCGAGACCCAGGTGGTCTTGCTGGCCGGAGCCCCGGACACTCCGGAGATCGCCAAGGAATTCAACGATGCGTTCGCCCATCTGTCCTCCACCCGAGGCAACGTGTTGTGGATCGAGGAAATGGTCCCCCGAGGCCACGTCCGACAGGTGCTGTCGCACGCCACCGTCTTCGCCTGCCCGTCGGTGTACGAGCCTCTCGGCATTGTCAATCTGGAAGCTATGGCCTGTGAAACTGCGGTGGTCGCGTCCGCGGTCGGGGGGATCCCGGAGGTGGTGGTCGACGGCGAAACCGGCTATCTGGTTCCCTACGATCCGGCTCGGGCTGACGACCCTGCAGCGGTAGCAGCCTTCGAGGAGGGGCTGGCCGCCAAGATCAATTCCCTGACCTGGGATCCGGAGAGGGCTGAGGAGTTCGGCCGCGCCGGCCGGCGGCGCTGCATCGAAGAATTCGACTGGGGCAAGATCGCCGCCGAGACGGTCGACGTCTATCGAAAAGCCATCGAGGTGCACGGCAGCTGAGACGCTTCGCGGATCGCACAGATGCGGGCCGCGTGTTGGCGGCCGAGCTCGCTGCGCGTCTGCGACCGAGTGCACCGGTGGTGCTGGCCCTGCCCCGTGGTGGCGTTCCGGTAGCGGCCGAGGTCGCTGCGCGGCTCTCCGCCCCGCTCGGCGTGATCTTGGTCCGCAAGCTCGGCGTGCCGGGTCATCGCGAGCTCGCGATGGGAGCGCTGGCGATGATTGGCGACGACGTGTCGCTGTTCCGCAATGCTGACGTGATTGGTGATCTTGGCATCTCAGACTCGGCGTTCGAAGCCGTACGGGCGGCAGAGCTTGCCGAGCTGCAGCGCCGCCAGACTGCCCTCGGCGGCGAGGCGCCCACGGTGACCAACGCCGAGGTGATCGTGGTCGACGACGGCCTGGCCACCGGCTCCACGATGCTCGCCGCCGTAGCCGCGCTTCGGCCCAAGGCCCCGGCGAAGATCATTGTGGCGGTCCCGGTCGCCTCACGGTCGGCGGTTCGTTCGGTCGGCGCGGTCGCAGACCTGGTCGTCTGTCCAGCGATGCCGGAGCCCTTCTTCGCCGTGGGTGCGGCATACAAGGACTTCCGCCAGCTGACCGACGACCAGGTGACGGCCATCCTGCAGCAGTACTGATTCGACCACCGCTCCGCGAGTGGACTAATTCCAACTGTGGGCGACGTCGATCACCAGGCGCTGACCCAGCTCGGGCCCCTCGAGTCGGAAGACCCGCATCGGCAGCCTGGCGCGGACGCCGAGCCCGATTGTGGTCTGACCCTCGAAGCTGCCGGCGAAGGCAACCTGGCGGAAGGTCGAGAAGCCGGTCACGTCCAAGAGCTCAGTGAGGCTGTTCGGTTCCATGATCAGCTCGCCACTGGTGTCGTACGCGGGCGCCTTGATCACGATCTGAAGCTTGGCGCCACCACGCAGCGGCACGAGCTGACCCGAGCCGTCGTGGTAGACGTTGTCGACGTAGCGCACGTCGTAACCGGTGGCGCCCGAGCTCCAGCCGTTCAGGTCGATGACGAGCCGGTCGTAGCACGCATGCTGGCCCGCCCGGACGCCTCGAATCTGTCGCGCGGTCATCGGTGCAAAGCTCTTGGGCAGGGATCCCCAGGTGACGGCACAGGTGGCGGCCGTCGCCGCCGGTGCCGTGACCACGGCCCCGGTGGCGGTCGCGGCAGCCATCGCGAGCGTCACTGCGGCAGTACGCAATGTGCGGGAAACAGACATTTGAGCTCCCTCTCGAGCTGGACCACTCGGGTCATTCCCGAGCCTCTACACGAGATTGAGTGCAGCTCCGAAGCTTCGGATACGGGGCCGAAAACACGGTTGGGTTGCTTTTTCACCCACACCGAAGGGGCAGGCCGCGCAGCGGAGTGTGATCGTGATCACAGCGCAACACCGCCCGGGCTATGGCGAGCGGCGGAGATCGTTTCGATAACGAAGCGTCCGCAGATATCAGCCAAGGTGCGATCTGCGGACGCTGAGAGACGCGATGGGAAAGGGCTCTAGCCGACCACGCCCTTCAGAGCGCCGGCGAGCTCTGCGGCCTCCACGGCGTTCAGTTCGACGACAAGCCGGCCGCCACCTTCGAGCGGAACGCGCATGACGATTCCGCGGCCCTCCTTGGTGACCTCCATCGGGCCGTCACCCGTCCGCGGCTTCATTGCAGCCATCGCCCACCCTCTCTGTGATCCAGCTTGTTCGGGGGCAATTATTCCGTATCGAGCGGGCCTAGGTGAGCCGGGGGACGAGCACGCAACAGTTGACAAGGTGATCGTTGACCAGCCCGACCGCTTGCATCGTCGCGTACGTCGTCGTGGGTCCAAGGAACCGGATCCCTCGCTTCTTCAGCTGTCGGGACAGCGCAATCGAAGCCGGAGAAGTCGCCGGCACGTCCGCCAGCGTGCGCGGGCGTCGATGGTCCGCTTCGTAGTAGCTCCAGACCAGCTCGGCAAAGCCCTGACCCCAAGTGGCGATGACCCGCGCGTTGGCGATGGCAGCGTCGATCTTGGCCAGATTACGGACGATGCCGGCATCGCTCAGAAGTCGGTCTACATCGGTTTCGTCGTACAAGGCCACCCGCTCCGGCAGAAACTGGTCGAACGCAGCGCGGAAGTTATCACGCTTGCGCAAGATCGTGATCCACGACAGCCCGGACTGGAACGCCTCGAGTGTCATCCGCTCGTACAGGCCCGAGACACTGGTAACTGGCTGGCCCCACTCTCGATCGTGATAGTCGAGGTACTCCGGCGCTGACAGCGACCACGGGCACCGGAGTTGGCCGTCGGGACCCGGTACGGCCGTCACGGGCGGCCTTCGGCGATCGCCGCCAGGCCACGAAGGCTGCGTCGGAAGGCCGCCCGCATCAGCGGCAAGCCAAGCCGGACGATCGCTTCGATCGGCTTACCCCCAGGCAGGGAAAACACCTCAGTCGCTGTCACCCGGGTGCCGCCATGGTGCGGCTCGAGCCGAAAGGCGCCCTCCCCGGTGAAGTAAGGACCCAGATGCAGAACCTCCAATTCCTTCGCCGGCCGCCAGCCGGTGACAACGAAATTGTCAAGCAAGCCGACCGGAATCCGGCCAAGGCGGAAACCCGACAGCGCCACGGCCCGTACGCCGAGACCCTGGTCGTGATCACTGACGACATCGACCGTGGTGAAGGGGATCCATCGCGATTGGCCGGCCCAATTGACCAACACTTGCCAGACGCGGGCTGGCTCGGCGGAGACCTGCCTGGCTACCTGCAGGATCATTCGGCCGGGCTGCGTTGGTCGATGTCCTGTCCGCGAGGCAGCTCGGGAGCGAGTGGTGCCTGCGGACGCAGCCATCCGCTGAGTTCGGCGATTCGGGCGTCGCGCTGGGCGATTTCGGCGCCCAGCCGATCCAAGATCTCGTCGACCTGGGCCATCGAGTAGCCACGGAGGGTGACGCCAAAGCGCAGACCGTCCAGATCTTCGGCGGTCAGCGGGCGATCCGGGAGATCCTGCCGATAGATGTCGCGGACCGGATCTCGGCTCATCTGGCCCATGCCTCCAGCCGCGGCAATCGCCGCCGCACCGAGCAGCACGATGGCAAGCACGGCGATGAACCACTCCATGGTTTCGATGGTGTCATGAATGCCCAAGCAGCTGCCGGTTCACTCCGGACGCCGAGCAGCATCAGTCGTCGCCCGCTCGCTTCGCATCCGTTCGACCACGTCGTCTAGATCATCGGTGAGGTGGAGCAGCTCCATGTCGGCCGCCGTGACATAGCCCCTCGCGGCGGGCCGAGAGCGCAGCCAGTCCAAGAGGCCACGCCAGTAGTCGGTTCCCACCAGCACGACCGGAAAGGTCGTGACCTTGCGGGTCTGGACGAGGGTCAGGGCCTCAAATAACTCGTCGAAGGTCCCGTAGCCTCCCGGCATGACGACGAAGCCCTGGGCGTACTTGACGAACATGGTTTTGCGGGCGAAGAAATAGCGGAAGTTGATGCCGAGATTGACGTAGGGGTTGAGGCCCGACTCGAACGGCAGCTCAATGCCGAGGCCGACCGACACTCCGCCGGCGGCCGCAGCGCCTTTGTTCGCCGCCTCCATCACACCTGGCCCGCCTCCAGTGATCACCGAGAGCCCGGCGCCCACCAATTTCGTGGCGAGCTCCTCGGCCATCGTGTAGAGCGGATCATCGCGGTCGACCCGGGCAGAACCGAAAACACCGACCGCCGGGCCGAGTTCGGCCAGGGTGCCGAAACCGTCAACGAATTCCGACTGGATCCGCAGCACCCGCCAAGGATCGGTATGCACCCAGTCGCTCGCCCCGCGGCTCTCCAGCAACCGCTGGTCGGTGGTCGTGGTCTCCCGTTGGGCACCGCCGCGGATGATCGCGCCTTCGATCCTTCGCTCCGCGCCTCGCGGATCGGTCATACGAGCGGTCGCCAGGACGGCCGACGTGGTCGACGAGGTCGCCGAGATCCCGCGGGCAACCCTAGGTGAGCCATCGCACCAAGGCGTTCCGGCAGGCCACGACATCGGCGGCAGGACAGAATTCATCGTCGGCATGGGCCTTGCTCGGGTTGCCGGGACCAAAGTTCACTGCCGGAACGCCCATCGCACTGAAGCGGGCCACGTCCGTCCAGCCGAACTTCGCACTCGGCTCACCGCCCACCGCCGCCACGAACTCCTTGGCGGCGGGTCGGTCCAGGCCGGGCCGCGCGCCCGCGGCGACATCGGTGATCTCCAACGGGAAGCCCCTCAGCACCTGTCGGATCTGTTCCTCTGCCTGTTCCGGGGACTTGTCCGGAGCGAACCGGTAGTTGATCTCGATCTGGCAGCTGTCGGGGATGATGTTGCCAGCGGTGCCGCCGCTGATCCGTACCGCGTTGAGGCCTTCTCGGTAGAGCAGCCCGTCGACCTCGACCTCGGCGGGTTGATACTCGGCCAGCCGCTGGAGCACTGGCGCCGCGTCGTGCACGGCATTGCGGCCCATCCAGGCGCGCGCCGAGTGCGCCGCCACACCGCGCAATCTGACCTCGATCCGCATGGTGCCCTGGCACCCGCCCTCCACCCGCGCGTTGGAGGGCTCGCAGAGCACCGCGAAATCGCCCGCAAGGTCGCCGGGCCGTTCCCGGCTGATCCGTGTCAACCCGTTCCGGCTGGCCTCCACTTCCTCACAGTCGTAGAAGATCCACGTGACATCGCGGGCCGGCCGATTCAGTGCCGCGGCCGCCGCCAGTTGAACGGCGACACCACCCTTCATGTCGCAAGCTCCGCGTCCCCACACCAACGTGTCATGGTCGGTACCGGTGACCCGCGATGGGAGATTGTTCGCCACCGGAACGGTGTCGATGTGGCCGGCAATGACCACTCTGCTGCCCCGACCGAGCTCGGTTCGGGCGAGAACGACGTTGCCGTCCCGAGTGACCGCAAGATGACCATACGGACGGAGGGCGGCCTCGACGGACCCAGCGATCTCTGTCTCGTTGCCGCTGACGGATTCGATGTCGATCAGCGCCCTCAGCAACGCGATTGGGTCGCCTTCGAGGTCCAGCAGGGACATGTGCGAACCCTACTTGGTACTCCGGGAAGGGGCCGACGTTGCTGATCTTCGTCGAACCAGGTGGTGCAGAGCCAGCGTCCAGAAGCACCCAGCGAGCGCCAGTCCGGCAGCCGCTCCGAAGGCCCACGGAATGCCAGAACTCTGGGCCACGAGCCCGAGCAGGATGGGTCCACCGCCGAGCCCGAGGTCAAGGAAGGCGCTGACAGTCCCCGATGCCGCCCCCCGCTCCGATGGTCCGGCGGTGGCGAAGGCGGCTGCGAAGAACGCCGGCGTGCTGAAGGTGACGCCGACGGCGAGCAGTGCTGTGCCAAGAATGATTCCGATCGGCGACCTCCAGACGGCGCTCACGGTCAGGCCGACGGCGATGGTGGCCAAGGCTGCCGCACCCAGCTGAAGGGACGGAAGTCGGTCCGGGATCTTGGCAAACGCGATTCGGCCTATCACCACGACGGTTCCATAGACGAGCAGGGGGATGCTGGTGCGCGCCAGGCCCACCGCGCCGGCATGCAACGACGCGAAGGTGAGGAAGCCACCGATCGCGGCCAGCGAGGTGAAGAAGCCGATCGCGGGTGGAACCGCCTTCCAATGGATCAGCCGCGCCGGACCGTCGACACTCGCCCGGGGTGATCGAGTCTCGGCCATTCCGATGCTGCCCGCCATCGCGATCAGGGCAAGGGCGGCGCCGCCGGACCAAGCCGCGACGTATCCCATCATGTTCAACAACACCTCACCTAACGGTGGACCAAGGGCAAGCCCAAGGTAGAGCCCGAGCGAGTTGTAGCTGAGTGCCTCACCCATCCGGCTCGGTGGCGCGAGGTCGGCCAGGGCGGCGAAGGAGGCGACGAAGAACGCAGCCTCCGCGACCCCCAGCACCAGACGCAAGGCGACCACAAGCGCCACGGAGTCCACGAAGGCCGTCGCCAGTGTGGCGACCGCACACAACGCGGCGCCGCCGATGAGAAGCGGCCGTCGGCCGCGAGTGTCGGAGAGACGGCCGGCGAAGGGACGTAACAGCAGCGCGGAGACAGCGAACGCTCCGAAGGCAAGCCCCGCGGCGGCCTTGTTGGACCCCAACGGCCCGGTGATGTAGAGCGGAAGCGTGTATATCGCCACGCCGGCGGAGGTGAAGTAGGCAAGGTCCACGAGCGCCAGCCGTAGGAATGCACGAGTCAGGAGCTTGTCGGTAGCCCCCTGGGATGGGGTCGAGGCGGTTCGGGTAGCCATGGAGCCCAGCCTGAGCCGGAGCCGATGTCGCGGCATGGGCAGGTCTACCTAGATCGGTCGAGAAGTCCGTGCTGCATGGCGAAGAGCGCGGCCCCGGCACGGCTAGAGGCACCGATCTTGAGATAGACGTCCTGCACATGATGCTCGGCGGTCCGACTTGAGATTCCGAGCCTCGTCGCGATTTCTCGATTGGACAGCCCGGCCGCGACGAGGCGCAGCACCGCGACCTGACGCTCCGTGAGGCCAGCAGGCCGGGCTCGCCGTGGCCCATCGTGGTGCCCTGCGGCCTGCAGGACAGCTGCGACCGCGTCTGCGTCGAGGTGACCAGCCCTGACGTCCGCCCGCAACCGCTCGGCCGTCTGCCCACTCGGCAATGCCGGCCGATGTGGTCGACCCTCAACAAGGCAGCGGTAGGCGTCGGCGGTGGCAAGAACTCGGGATGGCAGGGTCAGCTGAACTGCGGTGGCGCCACGGTGGTAACCGGTGCCGTCGCAGCGTTCGTGGTGCTCTCCGGCAAGCTTCGCCACTTCGGCCAGGGCCGAGACGCGGGAGAGAATGCGCTCGCTGTGGTACGGGTGCAACCGGGCTTGGTCACGCTCGGTCCGGCTCAGCGTACCCGGCTTGTCCCAGATCCGGCTCGATACTCCGGCGCGGCCAAGGTCGTGGAGGTACCCCGCGATGCGCAGTGCGCGCACCTCATGGCCAGACAACAGGGTTGCCGCAGCAGCGGCCGCCAGATCGCCGACGCCGGTGGAGTGACCATGCAATGAGGGGCTCTTGAGGTCAACCAGATCCCCGAACGTCCGCGCAACCTCGTCAAGTTCGTCGTCGGTCACGAGTCGCACCGGATCTGGTTCGTAGTCCAACACGGCTTGGTAGGCGTCGATGTCACCGAGCCCCTCGAGCAGGTGATCGCTCTGGCTGGTGAACGCATCCGCCAGCTGCGGGTCGAGGTAGCTGCCCGAACGTCGCCTCACTTCGCGTGCGGCTGCGACCGCACCGGCACGGTTCGCGAACAGAACCGCAGTCGAGGCGACATGCGCAATCCGGGTGCTTCGGGGAATCTCCTCACCTTGCACGCGCGGATATCCCTTGCCGTTCCACATGGCGAAGACGTGGGATAGACCGGCCTGCACCGAGGAAGGGAGCCGGAGCCGACGGCTTGCGCTCCGGGCCACGTCGCAGGTTGCCACCGGCCCCTCCGTCTCTACCTTCCTTCCCGACGTGAGCATCGTGGCAAGGACACGGGCCCTGGACCTTCCCGTCGCATCTGCGACGCCGGGAATCCACGACCTCCAGACGTCCGCGGGCTTGGATAAGTCGGTCAGGAACGCTTGCCGCGCCGGGGCAACGTCGTCGCCCCATACGCTGGCCACCTCATGGGAGTACGCGGTACAACCGAGGTGCTCAAGGAGCGAGGTGTAAAGGACGTCACTCACCTCGGCGTCCGCGAGACCGACCACACGCGCGAGGCGGGTCGCGACGATGCACCGCTCAAGGGACTCCTCGAGCGGTGCCCCCGTACCCATGTCCGTCGTGACCGAAAGGCCGCCGAGCAGGCCCAGCAGCCGGAACATCTGACCAGCATCGCAGAATGCGCTCAGCTTCCGTAGATTCGCAGCGTGCCCGTGACCGTCTAGGCTTCCCGGCATGATCGACGGCACGACCGCACGGCCAGCTTGGGGATGGGGCCTGGCAACGGTCCACGAGTCGGGTCAGGTGCTCGACACGTACTTCCCCAAGCCTGCCCTCGGCCGAGCAGATGACAGCGAGCCGCCACCCGAGCTGGCCGCGGAAGCCGGAGCTGACGACCTCCGCGCAGTTCGGACCGATGTGCGGCGAGTCGAGATCGATTTGAACGTTCCGCCTTCCGGCGGTTCGGACGCATACCTTCGGCTGCACCTGTTGAGCCACCGGCTGGTTGCGCCCCGAAGCATCAACCTCGACGGCATCTTCTCGCAGCTGGCCAACGTGGTCTGGACCTCGTACGGGCCCTGTGCCGTCGACGACTTCGAACGGGTGCGCTCACGGCTCCGTGCTGTCCATGGCCAACTCACCGTGTACGGGGTTGACAAGTTTCCTCGAATGATCGATTACGTGCTGCCCACCGGTGTGCGGGTCGCCGACGGTGATCGGGTACGTCTCGGCGCGCACCTCGCCGAGGGCACGACGGTGATGCACGAGGGATTCGTCAACTACAACGCCGGAACCCTTGGCACGTCCATGGTGGAGGGGCGCATCTCGGCGGGCGTTGTGGTGGGCAAAGACTCCGACATCGGCGGTGGCGCGTCGATCATGGGAACGCTCTCCGGGGGTGGCACGCAGGTGATATCGGTGGGAGAACGCTGCCTGCTCGGCGCCAACGCTGGGATCGGGATTGCCTTGGGTGACGATTGCGTCGTCGAAGCGGGCCTATACGTCACCGCAGCGACGAAGGTCACCCTGCCCGGGGGGCAGATCGTGAAGGCGCTCGAGTTGTCTGGGCAGGACAGCCTGCTGTTTCTGCGCAACTCGGTCACCGGCGCGATCGAAGTACGTCCGCGGCTGGGCAAGCCGGTCAGACTCAACGAAGCGCTGCACGCGAACTAACCGATGGCAGCCCAGACGGCTCGAGCGGTGGGGTGCATGGTGATCGCGCTGGTCATCGTGGTCGGCCTGGGGGTCGGGGCGTTCCTGTGGCTGCGCAGCCGGGGGTTGACGGGCCCAGTCCCCGGCCAGCAGCGCTGCGTCGCCATGGCCGACGACCAATCGGTCACCCTGGACTTGGAGCAGGCGCACTACACGTCGATCGTGGTCGGGTTGTCGGTGAAGCGGGGCCTGCCGCCAAGGGCGGCTTCCATCGCGATGGCGACCGTTTACCAGGAGACCGGCATCCGTAATCTCAACTACGGCGATCGCGATTCGGTCGGCTTGTTTCAACAGCGACCGTCCCAAGGCTGGGGTAGCCGCAAGGAGCTACTCGATCCGTACTACGCCACCGATAGGTTCTACGACGCCTTGGTCAAGATTGACGACTGGGAGACCGGGGACATCACGACGGTGGCGCAGAAGGTCCAGAACAGCAGCTTCCCCGAGGCCTACCGCGATCACGAGGCTGATGCCCGGGTGCTGGCCAGCGCACTGACCGGACGCTCCACCGCCGGCTTCACGTGCCTGGAACGAGAGGGCAATCCTGGCAAGCCATCGGCACTCATTTCCTCCATCGAGAAGACCTTCGGCAACGTCTCCGCCGACAAGACCGCAGACAAGGTTGTCGGCATCGACGCTCGCAGCGGCACCCTGGCCTGGGCCTACGCCGGCCACGCCCTGGCCAACGCCGATCGCTACGGCGTCGTGGGGATCAAGGTCGGGGGGCGCCAATGGCAGACCGAAGCGTTCGACCTGCCA
>DATFOP010000381.1:0-6668 GCA_035265505.1 Propionibacteriaceae bacterium
AAGGGCGCCGCCGTACGAGCAAACTCGCGGCCCGACCAACCGGTCTAGCCGGTCAGCACTGAACGCTCCTGCCGGCCAGCCCGGTACCGGTGTAGCAACGTCGACCCGGCTGCTCCGACGAGCAGTCCAACAACGCCAACGGCCGCCACCAAGCCGACGCTCGGCGACGCGCCACCGGCCATGGCCGCGTTCACCGCTGCCGTGCTCGACGTCGCGCTGGATGCGGACGAGGAACTGTTGTCCTCAGCTGCGGACGTCTTCTCAAGACCAGCGTCACGAAGCGCGGCGGCGAGGGCCTTGGGGTCGGCGGGCCGGTGCCAGGTCCCCGGCTGTTCGAGCACATTGCCGCCGTCGGTGCTGACGACCGTCTGCACCCACATCCCGTCCTGCTCGGTGGTATGAACCCGATCGATACGCCAGATGCTCATGTCGTGGATCAGCCACGTGAGCCTGATCTCGCCAGAGGGATCGTTCGGCACCGCCGCAGGCTTATCCGTCGACCCGGTCTGCGACTCGAAGGCACCGACAGCGTCGGCAAGTCGGTCATAGGCATTGTCGGTGTGGTAAAGCGCGGCGACACGACCGGTCTGCGGGCTCGCCAACAAGACGCTGGTCGGTCCGCCGGCCGAAGCGAATTGGGCGGCGGCGAGCCAGCTGACCGCAGCAAGCAGGGCGCTCAATGCGACAAGGCCTGTCGTGCGGCGGGCCACCACATCTCCAGACGGCATACTGCACCTCCGTTCGATCACTCTTCGCTCATACACCGCCCGGCATCATGTGGTTCTGGTGGAGGCCGTCGCCAGCAGCGACTAGGGTCACCACCGTGGCGAATGCGGTAGGGGAACTGGCAACGGGGGCCGGCCTGCTGGCCCGCGGATTTGCCTTGATCGTCCGCCGGCCGCGGCTGTTTCTGCTCGGCGCCATTCCGCCGGCCATCAGCTCCGTGATCTTCATCGGTGTGCTCATCGTGCTCTTCGCCCAGCTCGATCCGCTGGTCCGGGTGATGACGCCTTTTGCCGAGACCTGGGAACCCCGCACGGCATCGGTGGTCAGAGTCCTCATCGGCCTGACGCTGGCCGGTGGAGTGATCCTGCTGATGGTGATCTCGTTCACCGCGCTGACGCTGGCCCTCGGATCGCCGCTGTACGACAAGATTTCCGAGTCCGTGGACCGCGAATTCGGTGAAGTTTCGGAGCTGGACGAGCCAGTCAGTCGCGGCGTGTTGCGCAGCGTGCGTCAGTCGCTTGCCCTGATCGGGATCGCCGCCGTTGTGGCGCCGTTGCTCTTCATTGCGGGTTCCGTTCCGGTGATCGGCCAGACGGTTGTCCCCGTGACCTCGGCGGTGTTCGGCGGCTGGATGCTTGGCATTGAGCTTCTCGGGTCCCCATTCGAGCGCCGCGGGCTGCTGCGGCTGGGCGAGCGTCGGGCGGCCATGCGGGGGAAGCGGTTGCGGGTGCTCGGCTTCACAGTCCCGGCCTTTCTGCTGCTGGCGATCCCGTTCGCCGGCGTGGTGGTCTTTCCGGTGGCGACGGCGGGCGGCACGTTGTTGGCCAGGCAGTTGTTGGCCGAGCCCGCCTGAGCCGGTCAGCGCACGGACTCGGCGATGGCCAGGGCACGCGCCAGGCTGAGGTCGCCTTCGAGTCGGAGCGTCACCTCCGAGCCACTAGCCGTGCGCTGCCAGACCAGGGAGGGGCCGGCGATCCGGGCCGACTCGGTGCGCTCGGTGCCCGCGCGATCGACATAGACGATGGGGTGCGCCTCGGCAAGCCAGACGGCTTCCCGGCCACCCACCGTGGTGGGCGTCACGTCTTCCCAGTACTTCTTGACGAACACCCACGACAGCGCCCCACCGAACTGGTCGAGGTGAACCCGCGTGGCGCCGGAACCCCAGTCCATCGAGACGACCCGTCGGTCCTCGGATACGCGGACAGAAGCGGGCGTACCGAGCTCTTGCGGAATGCTCAGCGGGAAGTCGACCAGGCGTTGGGCCTCCGCGACGGCGATCGTCGGTCCGCTGCTGGGCGGTGGCTGTGGAGTCGGCGACGTACCAGTGGCCGGGGGCGGCGCAGTCCTGATCACGACGCCGCCGATCCGCAGCCACTCCAGGACGGTCGCTCGTACCGGCGGCGTCAAGCCCAGCGCGATGACCACCGCGGCGATGATCATGGCGACCAGCCGGCGCCGGGATCGGACCAGCCAGTGCCAGGCACGCCGAAATCGTCCAGGCCGCTCCGCCAGCACCCGAGCAAGAACTTGCTCAGCAAGATCATCGGTGGGTGGGTCGACATTGATGCTGCGACTGAGGGCTCGTAACTGCTCGTCGAGATCGGCGAGATCAGTCATGGCTCACCTCCGTCCGCAGCGTGGTCAGCGCCCGATGAAGCCGCGACTTCACCGTGCCGGCCGGCACCTTCAGAGTGACCGCTGTCTCGGCCTCCGTCAGTTCCAGGAGGTATCGGCAAGCCACAACCTCGCGGAGTTCCACCGGCAGCTCGCGGATCGTCGCTAGGAGCCGGCGTCGACGATCGGTGATCATCGCCTCCTCCTCCGGATTGGAGATCAAGAGATCATCGGGCAATTGAGCCAATGACTCCCGGGCTGCTCGCCGGCCTCGGCCGCGGTGCAGGTTGCGCGTCTCGTTGTGCACGATGCTCAGCAGCCAGGGCCGGAATCCACCCGTGCTGCGGAACCGGGCCAGCGCGGCATGTGCCTTGACAAACGCCTCCTGAACCACGTCATCGGCGTCGGCGCCCGCTCCCCACAACCGCGCCATCCGCTTGGCGATCGGGGCATGGCGATGCACCAGGTGGGCGAAGGCGGAGGCGTCACCGGCCAGCGCCTTCGCCACCAGGTCAACGTCCGAGACCTCGCTGATCGCCTCGTTCCTCACCACTTGCCTGTCCTGGGTGGATTGGCCCGCAGCTCCTTTACACCGGAGCGGGCGGGGTGGTTCGGGTCGGCCCGACGGCTTTCGTACAGTAGCCAGGGTCGCGCCGATTCCATGGAGGCTCAACTGTGCCGGAACTCTCCCTTCAGCTTTACAGCCTTCGTGCTGCCCTGGCCGCCGACTTCGACGGCGCCCTGGCGGCCGTCGCGGCCATGGGCTTCAGCCAGGTCGAGCCGTTCCGTCTTGTCGACTTCGCGGACGAGTTCAGGACCGGACTGCCTAGGCACGGCCTTTCCGCGCCGACTACGCACATGAGCCTGCGAGCGGGTGATCAGGACGAAACCTTCACTGTGGCCAGGGAACTCGGCGTTGAGACGGTGATCGATCCCCACGTGGATCCCGCACGCTGGCAGGCTGAGGCGGACATCGCGCAGATCGCCGGCGAGCTCAATGCTGCCGCCGGGCTAGCCGCGAACTACGGCCTTCGCGTTGGATATCACAACCACCATTTCGAGCTGGAGTCGAGGATTGACGGCCGTCACGCCCTCGACGTGCTCGCCGCACACCTGGCGCCGGAGGTGGTGCTTGAAGTTGATACGTACTGGGCCTTTGCCGCTGGAGCTGATGTGCCCGCGCTGTTGCAGCGCCTGGGCGATCGGGTGGTTGCCCTGCACGTCAAGGACGGAGACGGCAGTCTGGACCCCAGGCGTCAGGTCGCGGTCGGTTCGGGAACGGTTCCGATCTGGGAGATTCTGACCGCGGCGCCCGATGCCCTCCGGGTGATCGAGCTGGACGACACCGAAGGTGACATGCTGCAGGCGGTACGCCGCAGTCGCGAATTCATGCTCGCGGGCCGGCCGTGACTGTGGTCCGGACGGGACCCGTCGGCATCGGCGTCATCGGCGCGGGGGTCATCAGTGAGACCTACCTGAGGAACCTGACCAGCTTCCCGGACGTCGACGTTCTTGCCGTAGGCGATCTCGTTCCTGAGGCGGCCTCGGCCAAGGCCGCTGAATACTCGGTGCCAACCAGCGGAGGAGTCGCCGCTGTCCTGACACACCCCGACGTCGAGATCGTGGTCAACTTGACCGTCCCGGCCGCCCACGCCGAGGTGGCCAGCGAGGCAATCGCCGCTGGCAAACACGTGTGGAACGAGAAGCCGCTGTCCCTCGACCGGGCCAGCGGCGAGGCCGTGCTGAAACAGGCCGATGCTGCTGGTCTGCGAGTGGGCTGCGCACCCGATACCTTTCTGGGCGCCGGCCTGCAGACCGCACGTCGGTTGATCGAACGCGGAGACATCGGCACACCGCTGACTGCGCTGGTTCTGATGCAACTGCCGGGACCCGAGTCCTGGCATCCCAATCCGGCGTTCCTCTTCGCAGAGGGCGCCGGCCCGCTGTTCGACATCGGGCCGTACTACCTGACCGCTCTCACGTCGATGCTCGGGCCCGTCAGCTCCGTGGCCGCGATCGGATCCAAGTCGCGTGAGACCCGGGTGATCGGTTCCGGGCCGAAGGCTGGGGAGTCGTTTCCGGTGACGGTGCCCACGCACGTGAGCGCTTCGGCACAATTCGCATCGGGACAGTCGGCGACCATGATCTTCTCCTTCGACTCGCCGCGGCGGCGGGCAGTGTTGGAGGTGACCGGAACCGAGGCCACGATGGTGTGCCCCAACCCGAACATGTTCGATGGCGAGATTTCGCTGCAGCGGCGGGACGAGGAGGAGCCCTCGGTGGTAGCGACCACCACGCAGCAGTCCTCGCGGGGGATCGGAGTGCTAGACATGGCGCGCGCCATCCGCACCCGAACCGTGCACCGAGCGCAGGGCCAATTGGCCTTCCACGTGCTCGACACGATGATCTCCATGAGCGAGGCGATGACTGCCGTCGCCTACGTTCCGGTCAACAGCACGGTGGATGTCCCACCGTTGTTGCCGGATGACTGGGACCCGTCGCGCCGGACGCTGTAGGCAGGCTGCGAGCTACGCTGCCCCGGTGAGCGAGTTTCGCGATCTCTACCGGCCAACGGAGGAGCACGAGGCTTTCCGCGCCGCTGTCCGGGAACTGTGCGAGGAGAAGGTCGCACCGAACGCTGCGGAGGCCGACGAGCTAGCAGAGTTCCCGAAGGCATCCTTCGAGGCGCTGAAGGCGGCCGACTTCCACGCCCCGCACATTCCCGAGGCGTACGACGGGGTCGGCGCCGATGCCCTGGCCACGGTGATCGTGATCGAAGAAATCGCCCGGGTCTGCGCATCGACCTCGCTCATCCCCGCGGTCAACAAGCTCGCCACCCTGCCCTGGCTCTTGGCCGGGAGCGACCACCTCAAGGAGGCGTACTTGCCCCGAGTGGCGCGTGGCGAAGTTATGGCTTCCTACTGCCTGTCCGAGCCGGAGGCCGGCTCGGATGCGGTCAGCATGAAGACCAGGGCCGTACGCGACGGTGACCATTTCGTGCTGAACGGAGTCAAGCGCTGGATCACCAACGCCGGCGTTTCCGACCTCTACACGGTGTTCGCAGTGACCGATCCCGACGCGCGATCCAAGGGGATCAGTGCGTTCCTGGTGGAGAAGAGTGACGACGGCGTGTCATTCGGCGCGCCCGAGAAGAAGCTCGGCATCAAAGGATCACCGACGTGCGAGGTCTATCTGGACTCAGTGCGGATACCCGAAGCGCGACTGATCGGTGACCAGGGCACCGGCTTCGCCACGGCGATGCGGACCCTCGACCACACCCGCGTCACCATCGCCGCGCAGGCGATCGGAATCGCACAGGGCGCGTTGGACTATGCGCTGGGCTACGTTCAGGAACGCAAGCAGTTCGGCAAGGCCATCGCCGAGTTCCAGGGCTTGCAGTTCATGCTCGCCGACATGGGCATGAAGCTCGAGGCCGCCCGCCAGCTGACATACGCTGCCGCGGCGAAGTCCGAACGCGGCGACGGCGACCTGACCTACTTCGGCGCTGCCGCCAAGTGCTTCGCCTCCGACGTGGCCATGGAGATCACCACCGACGCAGTCCAGCTGCTCGGTGGCTACGGGTACACGCGCGACTACCCGGTGGAGCGCATGATGCGGGATGCCAAGATCACCCAGATCTATGAGGGCACCAACCAGGTGCAGCGAATCGTCATGGCCCGCCAATTGCTCGCTGGCCTTCCGGCCTGACCTACTTCTCGTATTTCGATAGCTTGGTCGTGTCGCCGCGGGCGATATCGGCGAACATCGCCTTTGCCTTGGTGTTGTCCCACAGAACGGCTGAACCAACCGGCGTGAAGGCGCTGGTGGTGGCGACCGGCACCGTGAGCGTGAGGCCGTTACCGCCGGCGATCTTGCGCATCGCATTGGCCAGCGAAGCCGTCTCCACGAACGTCGTATCTTCACCCAGTCGTACTGCCTTGGCGCCAGAGGTGTTCAACCTCCAGTAGCGCACCGGGTTCAGCACCGTGGCGGGCGTCGCCGCTTTCTTGGCGACTGCTCCCAGAACGGCGCGCTGGCGCTCCACGCGGCCTAGATCCCCCCGAGGATCGGCCTTGCGCATCCGGACGTAACCGAGAGCGTTGACTCCGTCGAGGGTCTGGCAGCCCTTTTTGAGATTCAGGTGGCTGTCCCGGTCCTTGATCGCACTGGGCAGGCACATCCTCACACCACCAACAGCGTCGACGATCGAGACGAAGCCACCGAATCCGATTTCGGCATAGCCGTCGATTCGCAAGCCAGTGTTCTGCTCGACGGTCTGGACAAGTAGCTCCGGGCCGCCGAATGAGTACGCGGCGTTGATCCTGTTC
>DATFOP010000382.1:0-6807 GCA_035265505.1 Propionibacteriaceae bacterium
GCAGATGTCGTCGTCTGCACGCCGTGGTACGAACCGTTCGGCATCGTTCCGTTGGAGGCGATGGCCTGCGGGATCCCGGTGGTGGGCAGCGCGGTCGGCGGTCTACTCGACAGCGTCGCCGACGGCCGTACGGGCATTCTGGTCCCTCCGCGGGACTCACCCGCGATCGGCCGTGCGGTACGCACGCTGCTGGATTCGCCGGAGCGGCGTGCCGCCTTCGGCCGCGCTGGTAGAGAACGGGCGCTCGCTTACTACACATGGGATCGAGTCGCCGCCTCGACGGCA
The DNA here is from genome assembly GCA_035265505.1 of Propionibacteriaceae bacterium. Lineage (GTDB taxonomy): Bacteria > Actinomycetota > Actinomycetes > Propionibacteriales > Propionibacteriaceae > Microlunatus. The sequence continues at coordinate 286 of DATFOP010000382.1, forward strand.
GAAACCTACAGCCAGGTGATGCGGGCACATGTCGCGGAACAGGCACTGAGCGCCCGCGGCTGACGGCCACCTCTCGTGCATACCCCAGGATGCGCCGCGTCAAGGGCCGAGACGGCAACGCTCGAGTAGAAGTAAATTACCTATAGGTGCTTTGATTCTCCCGAAGGAGGGTTAAGAAGCGGCTTCCATCCGAAGGGGAGATGCGTGCGGGTTCTCGGCATCAATGCGGTGTTCCATGACTCGGCTGCCGCCGTCGTGGTGGACGGCCGTACGGTTGCCGCAGCCGAGGAGGAGCGCTTCAGCCGCCGCAAGCACGCCAAGCGGGCCGTGCCGTTCTCGACGTGGGAGCTGCCTGACCAGGCCATAGCCTGGTGCCTGGAGGAGGCGGGTCTGGAAGCGGGCGATCTCGATGCTGTGGGCTACTCCTACGACCCATCCCTGGTTGATCCCACCTCAGGCGGCCTCGACCCTACGTGGGAAGACCTGCGTACTACCTTCGCGACCAGGGCGTCCCAGTTCCTGAAAACCGTGCTGCCCGGTTACGCGCCCGAGATCTTCACATTCGTCCGGCACCACGTGGCCCACGCCGCTTCGGCCGGTCTGGCTGCGCCGTTTGGACCTGGACCAAGCCTGGGTGATTGTGCGGTGTTCGTCGCTGACGGCCGCGGTGAGTCCACGGCAATGCTCGCTGGGGAGTATCGCGATCGCAAGCTCGACATCCTTGCGGCACAGCGGTTGCCACACTCGCTGGGATTGCTGTACGAGGATCTGACCGCGCATCTCGGCTTCGAACGTTCGAGCGATGAGTACAAAGTGATGGCGCTCGCCTCGTACGGCACGCCGCGACACCTGGGCCTGTTTCGTCAGCTGGTCTATGCCACGGGCGACGGCGGCTTTCGCACCGAGCCGGTTGACTGGGCCGCGCTCGCGCCTGCCGGCCGGCCGGGGACCGACTTCGATGAGCGGCACGCGAACCTCGCCTGCAGTGTGCAGACGGTGCTGGAGGAGGTGCTGCTCGACCTGTGCGGTTGGCTGCACCGGCGGACCGGGAGCGAGAAGCTCGCCCTGGCCGGCGGCGTCGCACTGAATTGCGTAGCCAACACCCGGCTCTTCGCTGAGAGCCCCTTCCGCGAGATCTGGGTACAGCCGGCCGCCGGCGATTCGGGTACCGCGCTCGGTGCGGCGTTGACTCTGGCCGCTGAAGCGGGCGACGACATCGTGCCGATGACCACCGCCGCGCTGGGCCGCGGTTGGAGCGACGGAGAGATCGAGCAGATCTTGATCACCGCTCGAGTGCCGTATGAGCGCCCAGCCGACATCGCCGGGGCCGCGGCGGAGCGGATCGCGAGCAACGGCGTGGTGGCGTGGTTCCAGGGCCGCGCGGAGTACGGGCCCCGAGCTCTCGGTCATCGCTCGCTCCTGGCCCATCCCGAGCGCTCGGACAACGTCGAGCGGCTGAATGACATCAAGGGCCGCGAGCAGTTCCGCCCAGTGGCTCCGATGGTGCTCCTTGATCGCGCGGCAGAAATCTTCTCCCGGGGCCCGGTACCCAGCCCCTACATGCTGTTCGTGCATGATGTGGCGCCGCGGTGGCGGGACCGCCTTCGCGCGGTCACCCACATCGACGGCACGGCCCGCGTTCAAACCGTCGATCCGCGCGAGGACGAGCGGACGGCGGCGTTGCTCTCCGCCTTTGATCGGCTCACCGGCATTCCGGTGGTGGTCAACACCAGCCTCAATACGGCCGGCCGGCCCATGGTGGACAGCCCCCGCGACGCCCTCGAACTCTTCGGCTCGGCACCCATCGATGCACTGGCGATCGGTCCCTTCCTCGTGCGGCGATGACCGAGCCGCAGATCGATTACTCCGTCGTCATACCGACGATCGGTCGGGCAAGCCTCGCCGACCTAGTCGCGGCCGTCGACCGAACGCCAGCCCCTGCGCGCATCGTCATCGCCGATGACCGGCCTGATACCACCTCGCCGCTGAAGCTGCCGACAACGTCGGCACCGCTGGTCGTCGTGCGCAGCTACGGGCGAGGCCCCGCTGCTGCGCGGAATGCCGGCTGGCGAGCCACCGAGTCGGAGTGGGTGGCGTTTCTCGACGACGACGTGAACATACCGGCGGACTGGTGCACCCGGTTGGTCAGCGATCTGCGTCGTCTTGCCGGCGATGTCGGTGCTTCGCAGGCCCGGCTACACGTGCCTCTGCCGCCCGGCCAGCGACCCACCGACGAGCAGCGGCGGACCACGGGCCTTGCAGGCGCCCGGTGGATCACCGCCGACATGGCTTATCGGCGCTCCGCCTTGTTGGTGACCAGAGGGTTCGACGAGTGCTTCCCGCGGGCCTTCAGAGAAGATGCTGATCTTGGTCTGCGAACCGTGCGGGCGGGGTTTTCCATCGTCCAGGGTGATCGGGTGACCACCCACCCGATCACGGCGCGCGGCGGCTGGCGCAGCAGCCTGCGCGCTCAAGCCGGCAACGCCGACAACGCCCGCATGCGCGCCAAATTCGGGCGGCACTGGCGCGAAGCGACGGCAGCCGGCAAGGGACGTACCGGCCGCCATCTGCTCACCGTGATGGCTGGCGGAGCGGCGCTCGCCGCCCTGGCCGCTCGACGGGCTCGGCTGGCGGCAGGAGCTAGCACGGTATGGGCGTTGCTGACCGCCGAGTTCGCCCTCGAACGGATCATGCCGGGACCGCGCAGCCGCCGAGAAGTCGCCACGATGCTCCTCACCAGCGTTGCCATCCCCCCGCTGGCGGTCTGGCACCGATTACGCGGGGAGATCACCGTCCGACGAGCTGCCCGGCAACCGCCGGACCAGCGGCCCAAAGCAATCTTGTTCGACCGGGACGGAACCTTGATCGAGAATGTCCCGTATCTGACCGACCCCGGACGCGTCCAGCCGGTGCCCGGAGCCGGTCAGACCCTGGCCGCCCTGCGGCGCAACGGCATCGCCGTCGGCGTGATCAGCAATCAGTCCGGGGTGGCGCGGGGGCTCATCACTCCGGCCGAGCTCGCGTCGGTGAACGCCCGCGTTGAGTCGCTGCTCGGGCCGTTCGACACCTGGCAGGTCTGTATCCACGGTCCGGATGATGCCTGCGGCTGCCGAAAGCCAGCACCCGGAATGGTGGCGGCAGCAGCGAATGCCCTCGGGCTTCGCGCCCGCGACTGCGTGCTCATCGGCGACACCGGGGCCGATGTCGATGCCGCCCTGACGGCCGGCGCCCGAGCCGTGTTGGTGCCGAACGCTGACACCCGACGCTCCGAGGTGGATTGGGCCGCGGTGGTGGCCTCGGTCGCACCCAGCCTCGCGGCTGCTGTGCGCCAGAGCGTAGGTCGGCTCGGGTGACCGCACAGGCTCCGGAACCCGCCCGTCGCGGACACGTTCTCATTGCCCGGCTGGACAGCCTCGGTGATCTGTTGCTGGCGGGGCCCGCAGTGAGGGCCGCGGCTTGCTCAGCGGCAGCAGTCACCATGCTGGTCGGCGAAGGGCGCCGAGAGGATGCTTCCCTGTTGCCCGGCGTCGACGAAGTGATCGAGTTCGCAGCGCCCTGGGTGATGTTCGAGCCCGGGGCGGTCCAGCCGGACAAGATATCGGCACTGATCACAGAAGTTCGCGACGCCGAGGTCGACGCCGCGCTGATCTTGACATCTTTTCACCAATCGCCCCTGCCACTGGCGCTGCTGCTCCGGATGGCCGGCGTCGGTTGGATTGGTGCGATCAGCGAGGACTACCCCGGTTCGCTGCTCGATCTGCGCCATCGAATCGAGCAGCAGCTCCCCGAGCCCGAGAGAAACCTCTCCCTGGCAAAGGCCGCCGGTTTCCTGCCCGACGAACGGGGGGCTCAGCTTGCCGTGCGCGGGCCGCTGCCGGATGTGGCGCGCTGGACTGGGTCCGATCCGTACCTCGTCTTCCATCCGGGCGCCTCGAGTAGTTCCCGCCGGCCCACCGCAGAACACAGCAGAATGCTGGTGGCCGGTTTGGTGGACGCCGGCTATCGGGTGATCATCACCGGCTCGGCGTCAGAGGCCACGCTGGCTGGGTACGTGGCCGACGGTCGAGCTTGCGATCTGTCCGGACACCTTGACCTTCCCCAGCTGGCCGCGGTCCTCGAGCGGGCCCAGGTCGTCGTCGCCCCTAATACAGGACCGGCCCACCTAGCTGCCGCGGTCCAGACGCCGGTGGTCTCGCTGTTCGCACCGGTGGTCCCGGCGACCAGCTGGGCACCGTACGGGATTCCCACGATCATCCTCGGCGATCAGCAGGCAGACTGCCGCGACTCACGCGCGCGAACCTGTCCCCTGCCCGGTCATCCCTGCCTGAGCTCGATCCGCCCGGAGGATGTCGTGGAGGCCGTCGGCAGGATCGCGTACACGGGAGTTGGTGCACCATGATCAGCAACGAGACCGCCCATCCCCGCCACCACCTGGTCAGTGAGCATCTCGCGGCATTGGCCCGGGCGGCCGCAACGGCTGAGTCGCTGACGCCGATTGTTTCCGGCTGGGCTGAGCGACTCGCCGAGGTGTTCGCGGCCGGCGGCCGGGTGCTCACCTGCGGCAATGGTGGTAGCGCCTCCGAAGCTCAGCACCTGACCGGCGAGCTGGTCGGGCGCTTCCGGAACGATCGGCAACCGCTGTCTGCCATTGCATTGTGCGCGGACTCCGCCGCCACCACGGCGATCATGAATGATTACGGCGTCGAGGACGTCTTCGCTCGGCAGCTTCGGGCCCACGGCCGGCCGGGCGACGTGCTCGTCGCCTTCTCGACCAGCGGGACGAGCGCCAACGTGGTGGCCGCCGCCAAAGCCGCGTTGGAGATCGGCGTCACGGTATGGGCGCTCACCGGGCCGGCCCCCAACCCGCTAGCCGCGCTGTCGGACGGCGCGATTCCGGTCGACGCGCCCACCGTCGCGACGGTGCAGGAGATCCACTTGGCGGTGGTGCACGCCCTCTGCATCGCACTGGACGATGCACTGGGGGTGCCGACGTGAGCTCGGGGCCGCTGGTTGTCGTCGGTGATTCCCTGCTCGATATCGATATCGAAGGCACGGCCGACCGGCTCAGCCCGGAGGCGCCCGTCCCGGTGGTCGATGTGCAGCGGTCCTGGCACCGGCCCGGTGGCGCGGGTCTGGCTGCGATGATCGCGGCTCAGGCGGCCGACGAAGTGGTACTGATCACTGCGATGGCGGCCGACGATGCCGGAGAGGTGCTGCGGGACCTGCTCGATCCAGTCGTTGACGTACGGCCGCTGCGGCTGCGCGGGAGCACGGTCTGCAAGACCCGGGTCTCGGCGGCAGGCGTTCCGATGGTCCGGCTGGACACCGGTGATGGCCGTGCGGATGGGGCCTTGATTTCGCCGGCAGCTATCGAGGCGCTGACCCGCGCGAGCACGATCGTCGTCTCCGACTACGGGCGGGGTGTCACCTCATTGCCGGCGTTGCGGGAGCGCCTGACGCATCGAGCTGCCGAGATTCCTCTGGTGTGGGATCCGCATCCGGCCGGCGCCGAACCGGTTCCCGGGTCTGCATTGGTCACCCCCAACGCGGCGGAGGCCAAGCGGTTCAGCCAAACAGAAGACTTGGGAATTCAAGCCGGCCGGCTGTGCGATCTGTGGGAAGCACAGGCGGTGGCCATCACCCGCGGTGATCGGGGCGCGACGGTCACTGACCGGAGATCGGGAACCACCTCGACCGTCCCACTTCTCGATCGGCGAGCGCGGCTGCAGTCGGACACGTGCGGGGCGGGTGATGCCTTCGCGGCCGCAGCCGCCAAAGCGTTGACAGCCGGGGCGGATGCGCACGCTGCCGTTCGAGCCGCTGTCAACTGGGCGGCGGCCTACGTCAATGCCGGCGCGGCTACCTCCTTCTCCACCGCAGCCGGGAGAGCGTTCCTGCCAGGGTCCGGCAGTTCCAGCGAGCGATCGGACCCGTTTGAGCTGGCCGATCGAATTCGCCGTACGGGTGGGCGGCTCGTCGCCACCGGCGGCTGCTTCGACCTGCTGCATCGCGGGCACGTCAGTCTCCTGGAGCAGGCACGGGCACTTGGTGACGCACTGATCGTCTGCCTGAACTCCGACTCCTCGATCCGCCAAGCCAAGGGCACCAGCCGTCCGGTCGTTGGCCAGGAGGATCGCGCTCGCATTTTGCACGCGTTGGCCGCGGTCGACGGCGTCGTGATCTTCGACGAAGAGACTCCGGCGGACCTGCTGGCCAGGCTGCAGCCGGACGTATGGGTCAAGGGCACCGACTACGCGAACCGGCCGATGCCGGAATCCGACGTCGTCCGGCAGTTCGGCGGCCAGGTCGTCCTGGTTCCGGTCGTCCCGGGCTATTCGACGTCCCGGCTGGTTCACACCGCAACACTCAACCGGCGACTCGACGAGTCCGCCGGACCGACTGTTCCTCAGGAGGCTTCATGACCACCTCGACCATGCCCGCTCCGTCAACGGCTGATGCTTCTGTCGTCGATGGCCGGACCAGGATAGGCACGATCTTGGTGACCGGCGGTGCCTCCGGACT
>DATFOP010000383.1:0-2344 GCA_035265505.1 Propionibacteriaceae bacterium
GCGCAGCGCCTCGGCGGACTGACCAAGATCACCTCGGGCACCGGCCTCGACCAAGATCATCTCAACCCGCTGCGCTGGATCAAGCCGAACCTGTTTCGCCTCTTTGGCCAGCTTGAGCGCCGACTCCGGGCGGCCGAGGGCACGCTCACAGTCGGCCATCATGGGCAGATAGTCGTTGGCACCCGTCATCCGGCGGATGGCACGCAGCTCACTCAACGCGGCGTCGTAGTGACCGGCGGCGTAGGCCGTTTCGGCCGCTGCCTCACGTACGATCGGCAGCCGAGCTGCACGCCGTCGTGCCGCTTCGGCGTGAGCATAGGCAAGCTCCGGGTCCTCATCGATGAGTTGCCCCGCAGCGACCAGGTGGGCGGCCACGATCTCGGCTAGTTCTTTGGGCAACCCACGCAGTTCAGCCCGCACGCTCCGATGCAACGCTCGCAGATCGAGCCCCTCAGGCACCGGTGGCTCGTTGGGCTTACGGACCAGACCCGGACGCGGCTGGCGTTCTGGACTCTGCTGGCTCCTCGGTGCCGGTGGCTCGCTGGGCTTGCGAGGCAGACCAGACCGCGGCTGGTGTTGTGGCCTCTTTCCAGTCTGGGAAGGACGCCGCTCCATTCGTCCCTTGTCCGCCACTGCATCATCCTTGCCTCCCACCGGGCTGGACGCAAAAGGGGGCCGCAAGATCAGCCGCCGCATGCCGCACCAACGCCACAGGTATTTCTTTGCCCGGCAGGACCTCCTTGCCTGAGACATCTGCGATAGGACGGGCCATGTGGGCATTCGCGGGCGCATTGTCGCCAAGTTTGACCAGCCTTTTCACCCGTCACTGGTCATGATCGACTCATCGAACCACGGCCGCTTCCTACTGGCCCTGATCGACACCGGTGGTACGGTGCCGCCGGCTCTGGGTGTGGCGGCCGAACTCGTTCGACGTGGACACCAGGTCCGTGTCCTGGCCGACCCCACCGTGGCAGCGGCTGCGAGCGCGGCAGGCTGTGCTTTCACGCCTTGGCAGGAGGCGCCGCACTTCAACTCGCTCGCGGAACAGACAGCCTTGATCGATGCGTTCGAGGGTCGGAACCCATATCGCGCGCTGCGGGCCCTCAAACACTTCGCGGGTCGGGGAATGACGCAAAGATTCGCAGACGAGGTCATCGCTACTACGCAGTCTTTTCCTGTCGACGCCGTCTTGGCCGACGGCGTCAACCCGGGCATCGTGATCGGCGGGCTGGCGAGCGGGCTTCCCACGGTCGCTTTGATGGCAAATATCTACGTGCGCCCGACGATCGGACGCCCTCTTCTCGGCACCGGATGGTCTCCAGCACGAAACGTTCTGGGAAGGGCGAGGGACCGACTGGCGCCCACCGCTGCGCAGTGGCTCCTGGCGCGGACCCTGCCCCGCGTCAACGCCGTGGTCACCAGCTTCGGGTATCCCCCGCTCAACGACTTGTTCGACTACCTGGACAGGTGCACTCGGGTGCTGGTGATGACGAGTCCATCATTCGACTTTCCACCACCCCTCCTGCCGGACAACGTGCGTTACGTCGGGCCGCAAGTCGACGATCCACACTGGGCGACCCAGCGGCCGTGGAAGCGTAACGATGGCGAACCGCTTGTCCTTGTCGCCACCAGCTCGGTCTACCAGGACCAGACTGACCTGCTGGGGCGGATTGCCGAAGGCCTGGGACAGCTCTCGGTCCGGGCCGTTATAACCACTGGTCGCGCAGTGGAGCCGAAGGACGTCCCTGCGCCGCCCAATGTCGAAGTCTTGCAGGCAGCGCCGCACCAACAGATCCTGACCCACGCATCAGCGGTCGTGACCCATGCCGGCCACGGCACAGTCCTCAAGGCCTTGTCGGCTGGAGTGCCACTGGTCTGCATACCGATGGGCCGCGATCAGAAGGACAACACAGTGCGAGTGCTCCGTCTGGGAGCGGGCGTGCGGCTGAGCGACAGATCGACGCCCAGTCAAATTGCAGCTGCTGTGTCCGATGTCCTGAGAAACGCTCAATACGCGTCGGCTGCACGGCGGTTCGCGGACGTTCTCCGGCAGGAGGCTCGGAACGCGCCCAGCGCCGCAGACGAAGCCGAAGCCCTGATCAGGCCCGCAACACACGTCGAATGAAAACACCTCAGGGGTGGTCATTGAATGACCACCCCTGAGGTGTGTTGTCCGGCAACGTCCTAGTCTCCCACACGGTTCCCCATGCAGTACCATCGGCGCTGAAAGGCTTAACTTCCGGGTTCGGAATGGGACCGGGTGTTTCCCTTTCGCTGTGATCACCGAAACTCTATGGAGATGTGGGTGCGGATATACCCGACCGTATCTCGGGAACAACACAGT
>DATFOP010000384.1:0-2932 GCA_035265505.1 Propionibacteriaceae bacterium
GAGCGGGCCCGCAAGGCGGGATGGGTGATCGACCCGAATGGTTATCTCGCCCCGGCGTCGGTTATGGGAACGGCGACCGACGACGACTGATCAGACGGTCCGGGTGGCGGCCTGCCAGGTCGCCCTGGACATCGATGACACCACCGGGACTCAGCAACGGCTCGAGGATGCCGTGCGGCAAGCAGTCAGCCAAGGAGCCGAGCTGGTCGTGCTGCCCGAGCTGGCATCATCAGGCAGCTGCTTCGGGACCGCGGCCGAGGCTCGACGAGCGGCGCAGCCTGTTGACGGCCGATTCGTCGGCTGGCTGACCCGACTGTCGGCGGAACTCGGTTGCGTCCTGGTCAGCGGGCTCTGCGAGGCAAGCGGCGACGACGTGTTCAACAGTGCGGTCGTGGTCCAGGCCGGAGAGGTCCTCACCCTCTATCGGAAGGTCCACCTCTGGGGATCAGAACCGCAGTTCTTCACACCGGGCACTAAGCGGCCAGTCGTGGTGGACACTGTTGCCGGTCGCGTCGCGCCGATGATCTGCTACGACCAGGAATTTCCGGAGTGGATCCGGATCGCCGCCGACCTGGGCGCCGAGATCATCACCGTCCCGGCCAACTGGCCACAGCTTGCGCGCCCATCGGGCGAGCGGCCGCTGGAAGTGATCAAGGCACAGGCATTTGCGGGCACGTACCGCGTTTTCATCGTCATCGCCGATCGCTGCGGGACCGAGCGCGGCCAGAACTGGATCGGCGGAAGCGTGATCGTGGGCCCGGACGGCTACCCGCTGGCCGGCCCAGCCAGTGACGGGGATGAGCACGCAGAGGCCAAAGTGCTCCTGGCTGACATCGATGCTCGCCTCGCCCGGGACAAGATCTTGGGCCCGCATAACCACGCTCGTCGTGACCGCCGACCCGACCTCTACTAGCTCCGCCCTTACAAAGCTGATCGTTGAAAGACTGGTGGTTCTGGACGGATTCGGCCTTGTACGCCATAGTCAAGCAGCACGCTCGTGCGGGAAGCGGGAAGATGAAATCGTGCGCATCGCTTTGATAGCACCGCCGTGGCTGCCGGTGCCTCCGCCGTCGTACGGAGGCGTCGAGGCGGTCGTGGACCGGCTGGCCCGGGGCTTCGACGCGGCGGGACATGATGTCCTGCTCTACACGACGGGTGACTCGACCTGTCCAGTGCCAAAGGCCTCCGTGTACGCGCGGTCGAGCAGTGAGCAACTCGGCATTGCCGCGATGGAGTTGCGGCACCTGATCCACGCCTACGACGCGGTCCAGGACTACGACCTAGTCCACGATCACACCGTCGTGGGACCGGTATACGCCGCAAGGTTTCCGCGCCTACGGGTCGTCACGACCAACCACGGACCGTTCAACGACGAGCTCGCCGACATCTACCGCAGCGTTGCTCAGCGGGTGCCCATCATCGCAATCTCCCATGCGCAGGCGGCGACCGCTGTGGATCTGCCCATCGCGCGGGTCATTCATCACGGGCTCGATCCCGAGTCTTTCCAAGTCGGCCCCGGAGACGGGGAATACCTCGCATATGTCGGTCGGATGAACCCCAACAAGGGCGTTGTGGAGGCGATACACATTGCCAGAGCCGCAGGAGCTCGCCTGAAGATCGCCGCGAAGATGCGTGAACCCGGTGAGCAGCAGTACTACGAGAGCGAGGTCAGGCCGCTGCTCGACAACGACGCCGAGTACCTCGGTGAGCTGGGAAAGGAGGATCTCCAGGAGCTCGTCGGCAGGGCGACGGCACTACTCAATCCGATTCAGTGGCCGGAGCCGTTCGGTCTCGTCATGATCGAAGCACTGGCGTGCGGCACACCCGTCCTTGTTACCCGACGCGGCGCGGCACCAGAAATCGTGCAGGACGGCGTGACCGGATTCGTGCGCGACCGTGCAGAGGACCTCGTTGAAGCGGTACGCAGGCTTCCGGAAATCGCACGTGACGCATGCCGGAAGGCGGTGGAGGCAGACTTCTCCACCGCGCGGATGGTGAGGGATCACCTCAACTTCTTCGAGGACTTGGCCTTCGGACTTCCGGCCCGACACCTTAGGCCCGAATCATCAGTACTGAAGGGACTCAGCATGGCGGACACGATCAGCGATTTCTTCCAGAAGTTGGGGGAGCGGCGACAGCAGGCCTTGTTGGGTCATATGCGAGGTGCGGTGAGGTTCGATGTCCGCGGAGACGACGGCCAAGTCGACCAGTGGGTTGTCGTCGTCGACAGCGGTGCCGTCACCGTCTCGCATGGCAATGCCGAAGTGGACTGCGCAATAGGTGCCGACCGAGCCCTCCTCGAGCGTTTGATCAAGGGCGAGGAGAACGCGATGTCGGCGGTGCTGCGTGGCGAGTTGAGGTGCTCCGGTGATGTCGAGATGCTGCTGACGATCCAGCGGATTTTTCCAGGGCCATCCAATGAACGCACCACAGTGGGGGAGCAGGGGAGTTCACGGTGACGACCGACCAAGTGCAGATCCTTAGTGGAAACACTTTCGTGGTGTCCAATGGCAGGGGGGATATCGAGGCGTCGTCGACGGATCCGACTGGACTGTTCTCATTCGATACCCGGCATTTGTCGCGGTGGATTCTGACCTTCGATGACCAACGCCTGACAGCCTTGTCCACCGATGACCTCCAATACTTCGAGTCGCGGTTCTTCCTCGTGCCAGGCACGGGCACCGTCTACGTCGATGCGAAGCAGACCGTCATCCGGCGCCGCCGCGTGGCCGACGGTTTCAAGGAGGAGTTGACCGTCCTCAATCACGCCGATGAGCCGATCGACGTGAAAGTCCGGATCGAGGCCGCGTCCGACTTCGCCGACCTCTTCGAGGTCAAGGACGCTCTGGAGAAGAAGGGCTCCTACTCAACCGACATTGCAGACGGTCGACTCCGCCTCACCTACCGGCGTGACACGTTTGTCCGATCCACC
>DATFOP010000385.1:0-2871 GCA_035265505.1 Propionibacteriaceae bacterium
CCCGACCTCGGCGACCGCCTCGTCCCAGTGCTCGACGAGGTTGGCGCACCAGTCGCGAAGGGTCAGTGCATAGTGCGGCCGCAGGTTCTCCTCGTGGAGCACCTCCAGGCCGGCATCCTGAGCTTCGGTGATGATTCTGCCTGACCCGGTCATCTCCCCGTCCGGGAAGACGTAGCGGTCGAAGAACCCACGCGTGGCGGGCGCTGACCTGTTGTCGGGCCGGGTGATGCAGTGGTTGAGCAGCAGTCCACCGATCCGCAGTCTGAACCCGAGGAACCGGAAGTAGGCGGGATAGTGGCCGACACCGATGTGCTCGGTGAGCCCGATTGAGGACACCGCATCGAACTGCGTTTCCGCGATCTCCCGGTAGTCGCCGTGCCTGACCTCGGCGAGCTCGGTCAGCCCTTCGTCCGCGATCGCCTTCTGCGCCCAGGCCGCCTGCTCCGCCGAAAGCGTGATCCCGGTGGTTCTCACACCTCGGCGGGCGGCGTAGCGCACCATACTCCCCCAGCCGCAACCGACGTCGAGAAGTCGGTCGCCCGCCTTGAGGCGAAGCTTGTCGAACACCAGCCGGTGTTTGTTGGCCTGCGCCTCCTCCAGCGTCGCGTCGACGTGCGGGTAGCAGGCGCAGGTGTAGGTCATCGAAGGGCCGAGGATCCACTCGTAGAAGGTGTTGGAGACGTCGTAATGGTGGTGGATCGCTTCGGTGTCGCGCGTCCGGCTGTGCCGGAGGCCCTGCGCCGTGCGGCGCCACCGGGGCAGCACCTCCTGAGGCGGTGGCGCGATCGGCACCAGATGCTCGATGCCGATGGAGCGGACGATGTCGGCCAGCACCCGCGCCGGCGGCCTCCTGACCTTTACGTCGGCGTTGAGGGCTTTGAGCAGCTCGTACGGGTCCCCCGGGTGAACACCGTGGGGCTGCAGATCCCCCGACACGTAGGCACGGACCAGCCCCAGCTCGCCCGGTGCGGTGGCCAGATAGGTGGTGCCGCGCGGGGTCAAGAGGTCGAGACCCAGGGCGTCATCGGGCCCCGTCGCACTGCCGTCGTAGGCGGTGAATCGCAGCGGGAGCCGACCGCCGATCAAGATCTCGAGGATCTGAGCCAAGGACAGCCTGCGTGGGGCGAACGAAGTGGTCACACGTTCCTTGGACGCCGTCATCACGCTCCTTGCACCGCCTTCGCGTAGAGGTCGGGGAAACGGGAGTTGGGATCGTACGCCTTCTTCACGGTCCGGTATTCCTCGCCGCCATAGAGTTCGTCGAACTCATCCTCGGAGTAGTAGGCGTCCGAGTACAGCGATTTGAGCCCGTCGAGCTCGCGGACCTTCCGCTCGATCAGCCGGTTCGTCTCTCCTTCGGTGACGCCGCCCGGTACCGACGACCAGAAACCGACATTGACGTAGGTGTGGTAGGGCCGCATCGGATAGAGCGGCCAGCGTTCGCGCACCCGCAGTGGGCACAACCAGATCGGCTCGATCGGCACGCCGGATAGGAACCAGTCCACGAACTCCGCGCACCGCTCGATCGGCACCTCCACGTCCTGCACGACACGTTCTCGCGGCGGACGACCGTGCCACTTCTCGATGCCGTCGGCGATGTGGAACCGCCGGTCGTACTCGAGCAGCTTCCAGTAGAAGCTGCTGCGCCGGTAGGGCCGCGGCCACCATCGCCGCAGCCGCGGATTCTGGGCGCCGAATGCGCGTGAGCACCAGAACCAGTCGGTGTCCCATCGCCAGAGGTAGTCGGAGATGGTGAGCCGGTCATGCTTGATGCCGCTGCTGTGCTGGATCGACCGGTAGTAGATGTCCTGGCCGGTGTAGTCGCTGACCGGCTCCGAAGTGGTGATCTGCCGACCGACGCACAGGTAACACTCGTCACCGCTGAATACCACGCCGTCGAGGTAATCCACTCGGACCCCGTCCAGGCAGCGGGTCTCGACGATGCCGTTCATCGCGGCGACCAGGTCGGTCAGAGAGCGGTAACGGACATGACGCAGCGCGACAAAGGGCTGGACGGTTTCCAGCTCGATCCGCAGCCGCACCGAATAACCGAGCGTTCCGTAGGAGTTGGGAAACGCGCGATATAGGTCGGGATGGTGCTCGGGTGAAGCGGTGAACACCTCGCCGGTCCCGGTCAAGATGTCCATCTCCAACACCGACTCGTGCGGCATTGCGTTGCGGAAGGAGGCCGACTCGATACCGAGACCAGTGACGGCCCCGCCGAGAGTTATTGTCTTCAGCTGAGGAACCACCAGCGGGGACAGCCCGTACGGCAGGGTGGCCGCGACGAGATCCTCGTAGGTGCACATCCCGGCCACATCGGCTGTCCGGGTGTCGGGGTCGACCGAGATCACCCCCGTCAGTCCCGAAGTGTCCAGACGGGGAGCGTCGTTCCTCACCCGGGCCCGGAACAGGTTGGAGGTCTGTTTGCCCAGCCGCACCGGGACCGTCGCAGGAATTTTCCGGTAGCTCGCCACCAATAGTTTGACGCCTGCAGCGTGAGCTGCAAGTGATGCCCCCGCGGAAACCGCCACACCCCCACGCTAGACCGGGGTGGCGAGCCGCTCAGCCCGGACTGATTTGAGGTTAGAGAAGAAGCTCTCGCTGCCGATGGGGCTTTCTCGCACTTTGGCCGTAGGAGCGTCAGAACATCGTGTTGTCGTTCGCCGCCTGGTCCGGAATGGGCTGTAGGACGTCCCAGTGCTCGACAATCTTGCCGTTCTCGACTCGGAAGATGTCCACCACGGCAGTACCGCGATCCTCCGGGGAGTGTTTGAGATTGCCGTGCGTTACCACCAAGTCGTCCTCGGCGATCATCCGTTTAATGTCGATGTGAGTTTGGGGGAACTCCCCGCGCATCCACTTGACGAA
>DATFOP010000386.1:0-4425 GCA_035265505.1 Propionibacteriaceae bacterium
CGATCACCGCCAGCTGCAAACCCAGCTCGATACCTTCACCGAGCTCTACAACACCCGGCGTCCGCACCGGGCTCTGAACCAGCACACCCCCCGCCAGGCCTACGACGCCACTGTCAAAGCCGGACCCGCCGGTGCGATCAACAACCCCCACTTCAGAGTCCGCCGCGACCGCGTCGACAGCGGCGGCAAAATCAGCCTTCGCCGCGCAGGTCGCATGCACCATCTGGGCGTCGGCGCACGCCACGCAAACACACCCGTTCTGATCATCATCGACGGCCACACCGCAACCGTCACCGCGCTCACCACCGGCGAAATCCTCAGCGCCCACACCGTCGACCCCGACCGCACCTACTGGCGGAACACACAAACCCGACCTGGCAGATGGCCACGGCCCAATATGAACGATGACTCGACTCAGATATGAACGATGACCCGACTCATCACAATCGAGCTGGCGAGGGGACTCGAACCCCTAACCACCTGTTTACAAGACAGGTGCGCTACCGATTGCGCCACGCCAGCGACAACCAGTCAGGCTAGCCGAGCCCGGGGGAGCCGACGAAAACCGTGCCGGAGCCGCGAACGCTGACCGGATCGCCGGCGGTAATTAGAGCGGACTCTCCCTTGCGCAGAGCCAGGTATCGACTTGCCGATTCCAACTGCACCGAGCCCTCGGTCACCAGGACGATTCGGCCGACCTCGGTGCCGGGCATGTCAATCGGCACTCTGTCGACGTCCAGCCGCCAGAGCGAGAACTCTTGGGCCGGAGCGGCATAGTGCCAGATGCCCGGCGCTTGCTCGGTCGGTCTGACGAGATCGGGAACGCCAGGTCTGAAGTCGAGCACCTTAAGCAACTCATCGACATTGATGAACTTAGGGGTGAGTCCACCGCGCATGACATTGTCCGAGTTCGCCATGATCTCAACGCCCCCGCCACGTAGATACGCGTGGAGCTTGCCGGCGGCCAAGAAGATCGCGTCGTGCCGGTGCAGAGTGATGCGATTCATCAGGAGTGCCGCTAAGACACCAGGATCAGCTGGATAGTGAGCTGCCAGTTCACGAATCGTGGCAGCGAAGGAACCTACTGGACCAGTTCCGCGGAACGACTCTGCCACTCCGGCCGCCTGATGGATAACCGCGCGCTCTCCCCCCGAAAGGCGAAGCAAGTGCCGGAAGACATCCTTCAACCGATCTTCGGGATCGCGGGAACCATCGTTTAGCGCCCTTACGATCCCGAGCGCGCCCGGGACGCCGAACTCCTCGAACAGCCGATACGTTTCGATCGGATCGCGGAAGCCGCAGAGGGCCTCGGTGGGTCCGAGCGCGCAAAGTACCTCAGGCTTGGGCCAAGTGTCTCGATAAGTCCGATTCGAGGCGTAGGCAGGGATGCCCGCTAGTTCCTCCTCAGCGAATCCCGCCTCGGCTTGGGCACGGGAGGGATGCGCCTGCAATGACAGTGGTCGATCCGCGGCAATGATCTTCATCAGGAACGGCAGCCGTGGTCCGAAGACGGCGTACGGCCTCGCGCCGATGACACCCGCCGGGTTCTCGGCCACGAGCTGATCGAGGCGTTCACCCTCCGCCAGTGAGGGAGCCATTGGATGAGCACCAAGCCAGAGCTCCGCCTGCGGCTCGCCGGTGGGCGGCAGGCCGAGCAACTCTGGAATCATCGTCCGAGAACCCCATGCATAGGGCTGAATCCTGCCGGTGAGGCGCTTGATCATGAACTGGGTTCTCCCGGAAACGCTGCAACTAGTGTGTCGCGGTTCGGAACGACACGAATGACATAGCTGTAATTTGCTCTTATTATGGCGATATGGCTGTCGTCCCCCATGAGCACGCTGATCCTAGCGATCCGGCCGGCCAGCTGAGTGTCAGGGATGCGGAAATCCTCGCTTTCGAGCGTCAATGGTGGAAGTTTGCTGGCGCCAAGGAGCAAGCCGTGCGGGATAAATTCGGCATGTCGGCTACCCGCTACTACCAGACACTCAATGCGCTCATCGACCAGCCGGCAGCGCTCGTCCAGGACCCGCTGCTGGTCAAGCGGCTGCGTCGCTTGCGGGCAAGCCGGCAACGCAGCCGCTCTGCCAAGCGGTTGGGCATCGACTTGTCCATCGATCTGTGATGATCATTTGCCCTTGCGGATGATCGCGGCGAGATTTTCACGAACCGGCCGAGTCGGCAGCTCGCGATAACCGCCAATCGCAAGCCCTGCCTGGCGCTCGAAGAAGTTCCGGGCGGCGCGGTCGCCCGTCCGCAACACCGACCAGGCCATGCAGGCGACGTACGCCACGTAGTACGGCAGGCCGATGCAGTAGAGGTACTGCCAGGTGTGCTGCTCCTCGTGCCGCAGCAGCTCCGGGTATTGGCGAAGCTGCTGTTCCCACGTCGACCCGGTGGTGATGACGTTTCCGATCGTGAAGGCGCCGGCTACGGGGAATTTCAGCCGGTAGCCCTCACAAAGGAACAACCCGCGTGGCCCACGTCGAATCTTGGCGTCGCCGATCAGGGCGACCACCAGCCCGCCCGGCGTAGTGAGGTTGACCACGTTGCCAACCAAGCGGAGCCACTGCCAGCCGGTTTGTGGAGGCGATGGTCGGAGATCGACCGTCGTGACGTCCATGAGCCCATTCCACCCGTCTTCAGTGGACTTCCGCTAGCCGGAGGCATGACCCGCATGGCCCATCGGATCTACCAGACGGAACGCTCGATCAGCCGCACGCCATGGCGAGGGCACCGAGTTCAGCATGCGAAACCGCTTCCCAGGATGCGGACCGCGATGTGCGGCGGGTGGCCCCGCCAGCCTAGGCTAGGCGGCGTTCATCCAGAGGGGGACGAGGGAACGGCCCGGCGACTCCCCGGCAACCGGCTGACCGAACAGAAACGGTGCCAATTCCGACTCGGTCGAAAGCCGCCCGAGACAGATGATGAAGGACAATCTCATGACTGCGGTGCTCGACACCGACTTTCCGGCACCGCACGGCATCCGCGCGGGCGCCTTCGGCAACGCCACTCACCTCGTCTGCCGGGAGTGCGGCGAAAGGGCCCCGCTTGGCCCCTTTTACGCCTGTATGGAGTGCTTCGGTCCGCTCGAGGTCGGCTATGAGTTTCCGACCGTCACCCGCGAACAGATCGAAGCGGGCCCGCGGAGCATCTGGCGATATGCTCCGCTGCTGCCGGTCCCCGCGGACATCGCCACCTTCCGCTCCACCGACCCAGGCTTCACCCGGCTAGTCGATGCCCGCAACCTTGCTGATGATCTTGGTCTTCGACAGCTTTGGGTCAAGGACGATTCAGGTAACCCGACCCACTCCTTCAAGGACCGCGTGGTGGCCGTCGCCTTGTCAGCCGCTCGCGAGCTCGGGCTCCAAGTGCTGGCGTGCCCATCCACAGGCAACCTGGCGAATGCGGTGGCGGCGGCTGCTGCCCGCGCTGGCATCAGGTCCGTCGTGTTCGTGCCAAGAAACCTGGAGCGGCCGAAAATCCTCGCTTCGGCGGTGTACGACACGACCTTGATCGCCATCGAGGGCACGTACGACGACGTCAACAAGTTGGCCAGCGAGATCGCCGCCGAGGAAGAAGGCTGGGCGTTCGTCAACGTGAACGTTCGGCCCTACTACGCCGAGGGCTCGAAGACGTTGGCCTACGAGATCGCCGAGCAGTTGGGTTGGCGCCTACCGGACCAGATCGTCATCCCGGTGGCCTCCGGAGCGCAGCTCACCAAGATCGACAAGGGCTTCGCCGAGCTGATCAAGCTCGACCTGGTCGAGGACAAGCCGTACGTTATCTTCGGCGCTCAGGCCACCGGCTGCTCACCGGTTGCCCAGGCCTATCGCGCCGGACACGACGTGGTGGCGCCGGTGCGTCCGGACACCATCGCCAAGTCCCTCGCCATCGGCAACCCTGCCGACGGACCCTACGTGCTTGACGTCGTACGGCGCACCGGCGGCCTGGTTGCCGATGTCAATGATGACGCTGTGGTCGCTAACATCCAGCGACTGGCCCGGACCGAAGGCATCTTCGCCGAAACGGCTGGCGGTGTAACGGTCGGCGTCGCCGCGAAGCTTGTCGAGGAGGGAGTGCTCGACCCGGGGGCAGAGACTGTCGTGATCAACTCCGGCGACGGATTGAAGACGCTTGACGCCATTGCCGACAAAGTGGGCCCCAAGACCACAATCCCCCCTCGCTACGACGCATTCACCGACTTCTGGAAGGACTACCGCCCATGAGCGCGACGGTCCGCATCCCGACCATCTTGCGCAACTACACCGGAGGTGCGGGAGAGGTCAGCGCAGAGGGCAGCAAGCTGAGCGAGATCCTCGACTCCCTGGAAGGAAACCATCCCGGGATCCGCGGTCGGATCCTCGACGACTCGGGGGCGCTTCGTCGGTTTGTCAACGTCTACGTCGGCGACGACGACGTGCG
>DATFOP010000387.1:0-2697 GCA_035265505.1 Propionibacteriaceae bacterium
TGCCTCGGTAGCCAACAAGGACGACATCGTGATCGCCCGCGTACCGGCTCACCCTGTCAAAGGCCATGTTCGAATGCCCAGGGCCGCCCTGCAGGATAAAGATCGGCTCGCCAGGATGAGCCGAGCGCGCCGGGACACGGGTCACCGGCAGGGCGATCAGTCGCGACTGCGGGTCGGCTCGGTTCTCCGGTACGACGAGCGTGCCACAATCGGCGGCGTAACTGCCGTTCTCTGTCTTGTAATCACAAGGTTGGAGGACCAGATCGCCGGCCTTCGCCCCGGCGGGCACCGAGACTGATTCCGCTTCGGGCGTGAACCGGAGGAAGACGAGACCGAACACCAACACGGCACACAACCCCAGCGCGACAATTCGCGCCGGAGTGAAGATCCGAGTCTTCTCGGCTGCCACAGGCTCTTCGAGCGTCACAGATCTGGACATCGCCACCTCCCAACGGGTCCGGCGAGGCGGCAGACCCATTGCTGCTTGAGTGCCGTAGGTCGCTGTACTTCTGAGCCTTCCGGGCGACGGAAGGCTACGCACAGAGACGAAGGTCCCGGCTCAGTAAACTTTCGGCCCATGCCTACAGCTATGACATCTGGCGGGGCCGATGGATTTAAGGCCTTGATCCCTATTCGCTCCCAATGTTCGGCGCCGCGGACCGACAACGTGCGTACCGACCTGGCCCATACTTAACTTCTCGGAGTTACCGCCCCCGACGACTAGCACCGATCTGCCGGACACGGCCTCGGGATTGCTGTAGCTGGCGCTGTGGACCTGCGTCACCGACGGCTCCAGCCCTTGGCGGTCAGCGGAACAAAGGGCACCTGGAACGGCCCGGTGGCCACCACGAGCTGCCGTGCGTAGAGAAGTATCGTCGGCGGTACGGACCTCGAACCCGTCGTCTGTCCGGGTCAGGCTGGTGACCTGGGGGTTGAGCCGCGCCGGCAGGTACAAGGCGGTCACATAGGTCTGGAGGAGTCAGCCACCGGATCCTTGGTCGGGTAGGTGTCGGCCGGAGCCGGGAACGGCATGCCAGGCAGGCCGTCGTAAACGGCTGGGGTGAACAACTTGAGCGAGTCCCGGCGGCCACGCCAGGTGTGGCCCAACTTCAGATCCAGCCTCCAGCACCACAAACGCAGGCCTTTGGCGTTTGAGGTGCCAGGCGATCGCCAGACCGGCCTGGCCGCAGCCGAGAACGGCCGCATCAGCAGTCGATCCAGTGATGCGTTATAGGGAAATCTGGGTCTTCGGACTTAGGCATGGTTGGGGCGACTTCTGTAGGGTCGCCGTCCGTCGGCGGCGAGCATGATCCGCAGCCGGTAATGATCAAAGTTCTTGAAACCGTGAGCCAGCCGACGGACCTTTTCGATGATCAAATTGATGGCTTCGGTGCCGCCGTTGGAGACCCCTGAGGTGTCGAAGTAGGCCAGCACCTGGGCCCGCCAGGCGCGCAGCGTACGGCCGAGCCGGGCGACCTCGGGGATGGGGCAGGTGTGGAAGCTGTCGAGCACCTTGGCTGCGATCTGGCGGCCTTTCGCTGGGGCGGCGTGGTAGATGGAGCGGAGCCGTTGGTAGCACTGCCAGGTGATGTTCACCTCATCGTCTGGGTCACCGGCGTCGAGGCAGTGCGCAATCTTGGCTTGCTGCTTGTCGGTGAGGTGTTCCACGCCGTGGCGAAGTAGCCCGCGGATCTTATACAGCGGATCGTGTTTGTGACCCCGCCGTCCTAAGGTGTCTTGTTGCACGCGACGCCGCACTTCGTCGAGCATCTGGGTACCTAACCGGACTACGTGGAAGGCGTCGAGTACCGCGACAGCGTCGGGCAGGCCGTCGCGGATCGCGTTGGCGTAGCCGCGGAACGGGTCCAACGCGGCTTGTTCGACGCCGTCGATGAAGCCCTGGGGTTGGGCTTTCAGCCAGGCCTTGTAGACGCTGCCGGAGCGGCCCACGACGGCATCCAGCAGCCGGGCGTGCAGGCATCCGTCCTGGTCACGGGACAGATCAACCATGATGGTGACGGCCCGGTCAACCCCAATCCGCGACGGCCGCCAAATGTGCTCATCGACGCCGAGGGTCCGCACCCCCTTCAGTCGGGTCGGGTTGGCGGTGCGGGCCTTGGCCTCGGTCTCGATCGCGTCCCAGGCCGTATGCCAGTCCACGCCCAGATGCCTGGCCAGCGCCGAGACGGTGGTGTCGTCGTAGCTGAGTGCGCTGGTTGCCCAGGCCGCTGCCCGGCTGGTCAGCGTACTCCGCGGCGGTGCCACATCATGGGCCTCGCTGAACGTCCCGGCCGGACAAGCAGGTTCTCGGCAGCGCCACATCCGCACCAGCCATCGCAACACCGTGACCCGCCCGAAGCACGGCGCATCATGCAACATCCGAACCCGACGGCCATGGCCGACCGCCACCACGCCACAGCGTGGGCAGGCCGCCTCCAGCTGACCCGACTCGATCGTCAACACCAAACGTTGCTGATCATCGATCCCCACATCGAGGACGTGCATGTCGGGAACATCGAAAATCGCATCGGCCCGGGCGCACCAGCGCGCACCCGAACCACACATAGAGTGAGGCATCGTCGGGGCTTTCTCTCAGAGAGCTTGGTCGCCTCTGATCCTGAAGGCCCCGACACCTTCACCCGCGGATCAACACGCCGGCTTCGTCGTCACCCATCCATGCTCATATCCGAAGAGCCG
>DATFOP010000388.1:0-4678 GCA_035265505.1 Propionibacteriaceae bacterium
GGTGGACGGCATTCGGTTCTTGATCAACGGCGAGCCGATCTACTTCACCGGATTCGGCAAGCATGAGGATGTGCCGGTGATCGGCAAGGGCCACAACGACGCCTACCTGTTGCACGACTTCGAGCTGCTCAAGTGGATCGGTGCCAACTCGTTCCGCACCTCGCACTATCCGTACTCCGAAGAGGTCGTCGATTACGCCGACCGGCAAGGGATCGTCCTGATCGACGAGACAGCGGCGGTTGGCCTCAATATGGGCCTCGGTGGCGGCATCTTCGGTGGCCAGGGCTACCAGACGTTCTCTCCGGAGACGGCGAACGACGCCACTCGTGAGGTACACGCCCGGGCGATTCGGGAGCTGATCGCCCGCGACAAGAACCACCCCAGCGTGGTGCTGTGGAGCATCGCCAACGAGCCGGAGTCCCACACCGAGGGCGCTGAGAACTACTTCCGCCCTCTGTTCGATGTCGCGCGGGAGGCCGACCCCACCCGGCCCGTCGGCTTCGTCAACGTCATGCTGGCGCCACACGGCAAGTGCCGGGTTTCTCAGTTCGGGGACGTGCTGATGATCAACCGCTACTACGGCTGGTATGTCAACACCGGTGACCTGGCAGCAGCCGAGTTGGCATGGGAGGAGGAGCTGACCGCCTGGGCCGGTGAAGGCAAGCCGATCATCATCACCGAGTACGGCGCGGACACCTACCCCGGCTTGCATTCGTTGACGGCCGAGAACCCGTGGAGCGAGGAATATCAGGTCGAATACCTGGACATGAATCATCGGGTGTTCGACCGGGTCGACGCCGTGGTTGGCGAACACGTGTGGAACTTCGCCGACTTCACTACCACGTCCGGCATCATGCGGGTCGGCGGGAACAAGAAGGGTGTCTTCACCCGCGACCGCCAGCCCAAGGCGGCAGCCCATTACCTACGCAGCCGCTGGCGCAAAGACCTCTGATCCCTGGCGGCCGGTGGCATCGCGACCGAACGACGGACGAGGAGGATTGCAGCATGGATGCCATCACGCAGGTCCCGGCTCCCGCCAACGAGCCTGTCAGGCAGTACGAGGCAGGAAGTGCCGAACGGGCAACGCTGCAGACCAAGCTGAAGGACCTGGCGGCCGAGCAAGTCGAGCTGGCGATGACGATCGGCGGCGAACAGCGCAGCGGAGGCGGGGATGAGATCGCGGTTGTCCAGCCGCACAAGCGGGCCCACGTACTCGGCGTGCTGCGCAACGCCACCGAAGCGGACGCTCACGCTGCTGTCGACGCCGCCAAGGAGGCGGCACCTCGATGGCGAGCCCTGAGTTTTGAGGATCGGGCCGCAATTTTCCTGAAAGCGGCCGACCTGTTGTCCGGTCCGTGGCGCGACACCCTGAATGCCGCCAGCATGCTGGGCCAGTCCAAGACGGCGATCCAAGCCGAGATCGACGCTGCCTGCGAATTGATCGACTTCTGGCGGTTCAACGTCGCCTTCGCCCGAGGCATCCTTGCCGAGCAGCCGCAGTCGGCACCGGGAGTCTGGAATCGCCTCGACCATCGCCCGCTGGAGGGGTTCGTGTATGCGATCACCCCGTTCAACTTCACTGCGATCGCCGGAAACCTGCCCACCGCTCCAGCGCTGATGGGCAACGTCGTGCTGTGGAAGCCGTCCCCCACTCAACAGCTCGCGGCCCACTTCACCATGCGGCTGCTGGAGGAGGCCGGTTTGCCGCCGGGGGTGATCAACCTGCTGACCGGAAATGGCATTGTCGTCTCCGAGGTGGTGCTGGCGAACCCAGAGTTCACCGGACTTCACTTCACCGGCTCCACCGCCACTTTCCAGCTGCTGTGGCGCACCATCGCGGAAAACATGTCGACCTACCGAACCTATCCCCGGATCGTCGGGGAGACCGGCGGCAAGGACTTCGTGGTCGCTCATCCTTCGGCAGATCCGGACGTGCTGCGGACCGCCTTGATCCGGGGGGCGTTCGAATATCAGGGACAGAAATGTTCAGCCGCGTCCAGGGCGTACGTACCGCGGTCGGTGTGGGAGCGGATGAGCGAGGACTTCATCGGCGAAACCGAATCCCTGCCGATGGGTGATGTCACCGACTTCAGCAACTTCATGGGTGCGGTCATCGACGAGAGGTCTTTCACCAAGCAACGTGACGCGATCCAGCGAGCCGAATCCGACGACACGGTGACGGTGGTGGCGGGCGGCAGCGTCGATGACAGTCAGGGCTGGTTCGTACGACCGACCATCTTCTTGTGCACCGATCCCGACAATGAGATCTTCACCACCGAGTATTTCGGGCCGTTGCTGGCGGTGCACGTTTTCGACGACAGCAGCTACGACAAGGCTCTTCGCCAGATGGAAGCAGCCGCTGCGTACGGGCTCACCGGCTCGATCATCGCCCAGGACCGGCAGGCCATCGCCGAGGCCACCGAGCTGCTTCGCTTCGCCGCCGGCAATTTCTACATCAACGACAAGCCGACCGGCGCCGTCGTTGGACAGCAGCCGTTCGGCGGTGGGCGGGCCAGCGGCACCAACGACAAGGCGGGCTCCGCGCAGAACCTGCTCCGCTGGACCAGCACCCGAGCCATCAAAGAAAACTTCGTCCCGCCCACCGACTGGCGTTATCCGCATATGACATGAAATCCGCAGCGTGATGGTGCAGGTCTATTCAGCAGGCCGATCGCCATGCAAGCTAGCGGTGATCGAGGTTTCCGATCGGACCGGATAGGAGAACGGTTGTGGAGAAGAGCGGTCTGCGCCTCATCCTTATCAGGCACGGGGAGACTGAATGGGCACGTGACGGCCGGCACACCGGTCGTACCGACATCCCGCTGACTGAACTGGGCCGGCTGCAAGCCACGGTTCTCGGCGACCGGCTCCGTGGACGGACATTTGGCCGGGTGCTGACGAGTCCTCTCGCCCGGGCATCGGAGACGTGCCGCCTCGCGGGCGTGGGTGAGGATGCTGAAATCAGCGACGACCTCATGGAATGGGACTACGGCGAATACGAAGGGCGCCGAACCGCTGAGATTCGTCAAGAGGTGCCCGGCTGGTCCATTTGGCGCGACGGGGTACCGGGCGGTGAGACCGCCGCCGAGGTTGGCGCCCGGGCCGACCGGGTCATCGCGGACGCGCTGGCGAGCGACGAGGAGACTGTCTTGTTCGCCCACGGTCACTACCTACGGGTGCTCACCGCCCGCTGGTTGGGCCTTCCACCGGAGACCGGCCGGCTCTTCGCTCTCGCGCCAGCCACGATTGGCGTCCTCGGTTATGAAAGGGAGCAACGCGTGATCGTTCGCTGGAACGATCGCTGCCATCTCGTCCTACCGTCCTACGTGTGGGAGGAACAGGGCGACCTGGATGTCCGACCAGGCGATCCCAGTGTCGGAAGCGGGGACGACCGGGAGAAACCTCAATCACAAAAGGCCCCACGTCCCGACTCTCAGGTGGGCGCCGGCAGCTAGTTACCGTAGATTCCACGATGTCACCCACGCAGGATGCGCGACGCATGGCTGACGACTGGGACTAACAGTTACGTCCTGTCAGGCAATGCCCCAACCCAGCCGGCGCCGTTGGGGTAGGAGAACCTCGACAGGGACTCTTCGAACATTTCGGTGCCGGCTCCAGCCGCCAGTGGGGCTTGAAAGCGGCCGCCACGCAGCTGGATCGGGGTGATGAAGTGCTCGTGCAGGTGGTCCACGTACTCGATTCGACGGCCGTTCAGGCTGCCGGAGACGGCGACGTAGTCGAACATCGACAGGTGCTGGACTGCTTCACAAAGTCCGACACCGCCGGCGTGCGGGCAGACGGGAACGTCGAACTTCGCCGCAAGCAACAAGATCGCGATGTTCTCATTCACTCCGGCCACACGACTGGCGTCGATCTGCAGGACTGACAGGGCGCCCGCCTGAAGCATCTGCTTGAAGATCACCCGATTGGCCACGTGCTCTCCGGTCGCCACGGGAATGGGGTGGATCCGCCGAGCTATCTCGGCGTGCCCGAGGATGTCGTCGGGACTGGTCGGCTCCTCCACCCACGCCAGGTCGAAGCGGGACAGGTGGGCGACCCACCTGACTGCCTCCTCCACATCCCAGCGCTGGTTGGCGTCGACGGCGATGGCGATGTCAGGTCCGACAGTATCTCGGGCAATCTGGAGCCGTCGGATGTCGTCGTCAAGGTTGGCTCCGACCTTGAGCTTGATCTGGGTGAAGCCATCGGAGACCGCCTCGCGACAGAGCCGCTGGAGCTTGGCGTCGTCGTAGCCGAGCCAGCCCGGGGTCGTCGTGTATGCGGGATAACCCTCCGTGAGCAGGGCGCGCTGCCGCTGCTCACGCCCATCGCGCCCGGCCCGGACTATCGTCAGGGCCTCGTCCCGGGTCAGGGCATCCGTCAGGTAGCGGAAGTCGACCAGGTCGACGATTTCTTCCGGTGTCATCTGTGCTAGCAGTTGCCACAGCGGCAATCCGGAGCGTTTGGCTTTGAGGTCCCACATGGCGTTGATGACGGCGCCGATCGCCATGTGCATGACGCCCTTCTCCGGCCCCAGCCAGCGCAGCTGAGAGTCGTACACCAACCAACGCCAAGTCGCGCCCAGGTCGGCGAGCAGCGCATCCGCGTCTTGTCCCAGGATCATCGGAGCCAACGCCTCGATCGCCGCGACTTCGACATCGTTGCCGCGGCCGATGGT
>DATFOP010000389.1:0-2436 GCA_035265505.1 Propionibacteriaceae bacterium
TCATTTCCGCGAGCGAGAACGTCCGCCGCGCTGGCACACGTAATGACAGGCAGGTGCCCGGGGCCGCAATGGTTGACAGCATCGCATGCACGCGAGTCCCGTCGGGCAGGCGCGCGTCCACGTATGGCGAGGCGTCGTCAAGGCGCCTTCCGACCATGGCGGCGAACCTTTGGGCAAGCCGTCGCACCCCGTCATCGTCCTCAAACCGGACCTTGGTCAGTTCGAGGCCGTCCCCTCGATCCACGTAGACCTGATCAGGGCCGTTGACCAGCACGTCGGTTACCCCCGGCTGCCGGAGCAACGGCTCCAGGGGCCCCGCTCCAACGCTGTGCCGGCGCAGGGATTCGACCGTCTCGATGAGCGCCTCGTCGGTGACGATCATGCCTTCAGCCCGCATGGCGATGGCCACGTCGGCCGGTTGAGGTGACCGGTTGAGGCTTGCCAACCGGCCGCGCAGCGGCTCCAGAGCGTCGATCATGCTGCCGCCGGATTTGAAATCAAGTGTTCGAGGATCGTTCGGCACCGCCGCGCCAGCGGGCTCCGCGGCGAACGTGCCGGCGGGTCACCGCGCTCAGCGCCGAGCCGGAGTGCGGGTTCATCTCCGATCATGGCGAGCAGCGGCATCCCGAGTCCCTCTGCAACCGCGTCCGGGCTAATTCGGGACGCCCGTGACTCGCGTACCAGAACGACGGGACGGAGACCCCCGCGCATCAGATCGCCACCGACACGACGGCTCGCGGCAACGCCCCGCACAGTCGCTGGCACCAGAAGCACCACGTCATCAGCTCGCACGAGAACCTCCCGGCATGTCTCATCCAGGGCCCGCGGGAGGTCGGCGACCACCAGGTCATGGCTGCGCTCGACCGAGGAGAGCACGCATTCCATCGACGCCTGATCCGGCTCGCTAGGCGCTGTGGCACTGAGCGAGGCCGAGCTACGTGCCATGGACAACACGTCGACCCCGTCGATCTGAGGCAATTGGCCGGCGAGGTCACCCAACTCACCGGAAGCCGAAGCCAGTCGCGGCCAGCGCCAGCCGTCGATTCGCTCCGCGCCGACGAGCAAGTCAATTCCGCCGCCGAGCGGATCGCAATCCAGCAACAAGGTTCGCCGGCCGATCCGGGCGCCGACGATGGCGAGGCCCGCCGCCACCGTGGAGCAGCCCACGCCGCCGGTCCCGCCGACCAATGCGATCAGTCTGCCTGGCTTGCTCGACCGGCCAGCGGCCGCGGCCATGGCGGTGGCGAACCAGGTCGCAGCGTCGGGCAACATCACGACCGCGGCGCCAAGCTGAACCGACCATCGGGAGAGTTCGTCGCCCGCCTCCGCGGCACCGATCAGATACACCCCGGTCCGACGCGGAAGGAGCAAAGCAGCCACGTGGGCCGCCGACTCAGCGCCCACAACCACCATGGACGCGGCCGACCACTCGGCGCGGAGCGACGAGGGGTCGGCAAGCACGTGAGGTTCAACCTGGGCGACGGCGGCAACGGCCAGCACATGATCAAGCAAATCGGCGTCGGTAGTCAGGACCACGGGCGATGCGGTGTTGGGCCAGTGAGCCACCATGCTCGATACATTGCGTATCCACACTCAGATGAGTCGCCATTGACGAAAACTGTGGATAGATGCCGCGCCTGCCGTCCCGGCTGTGGATGAAGCGCTACGGGCTCGGCCGCACGCCTTCGGGTCAAAGACCTTCGAATAGCGGTGGCTCCCGACGACAAGCCCCTGGGCGACGCGCCGACGACACGCCGAATGCCCCTTTCATCGCCCCAAGTCCCCGGCCCGTAACCCTTTTCAAGCTGGTGGATTGGGGGTAAGAATGCTGGCAGGAACACCCGGGTCGACGTATTCGTACTACGCGACAGAGGCTGCCGGAGATTACTCCCGCGCGTCCGCGCAGTGTGATTCGTCGCTCCGGATCACCTGCACGACCATCAAGCACCCACGCGGCGATCACCCATCCACGACGGGTAGTTGCGTCCCAGGCTTGAC
Source organism: Propionibacteriaceae bacterium (assembly GCA_035265505.1). Lineage (GTDB taxonomy): Bacteria > Actinomycetota > Actinomycetes > Propionibacteriales > Propionibacteriaceae > Microlunatus. The sequence goes on from DATFOP010000389.1 coordinate 1,999, forward strand.
CTGGGCCAACACGTTGACGAAAGCACGCATGGTCACTTGATTGGGACGTGCTAGGCCCGGCGCCCGTCATGCGGTTAGGCATCCGGGCGCCGCGTCATGTTTCGGGGAATGCGGCCACATCCGCGGCCTTGTGCGGAAAGACGCACCCGCCAACCCGCCCCAGGCGCCACCAGCTTGGCCTTGTGCGGAAAGACGCACCCCCAACCCGCCCAAGTACGCCACCAGCTGTGGCCTTGTGCGGAAAGACGGAAGCCTCAGCCCAGCCTGCGACGGCTAGGATCCCGCGGCTGCCGCGGTCCCCGCGGCAGCCGCGCCGCGCGCCAGCGCCGACGCGCAGTGCTGGAGCCACGCTCGTACCCCGGGAGCTCCCTCGTCGCGGTACTGCCGCAGCGCCTCCGCATAGCGATCAGGATCAGCTCGATGGCCCACCTCGCAGCT
>DATFOP010000390.1:0-3489 GCA_035265505.1 Propionibacteriaceae bacterium
CGCGTCCGGACCGAACTCGCGCAGGAAGTCGCCGACGTAGATCACCCGGCCGCGGCTGGTGGAAAACTTGGAGCCGCTCATCGTCAGGTATTCACTCGACACCAGCTCGTCGGGCAGCCGGAGCTCGCCTCGTGGCCCGACCGTGCCGCCATGATCACCTTCTCCGTTGTGGCCAAGCAGGATCCCAGGCCAGATCACGGAGTGGAAGACGATGTTGTCCTTGCCCATGAAGTAATAGCCCCGGGCGTCGGGGTTGATCCACCACTCTCGCCAGGCGTCCGGATCGCCGCTGCGCCTGGCCCACTCCACCGACGCCGACAGATAACCGATCACGGCGTCGAACCACACGTAGAGCCGCTTCAGTGGCTGATCACGCCAGCCGTCCAACGGCACTGGGACGCCCCAGTCGAGATCACGGGTGATGGCTCGGGGCCGCAGATCCTCCAGCAGGTTCTGGCTGAATTTCAGCACGTTCGGCCGCCAGTCGGTCCGGCCCGCGAGCCACTTGCCGAGGGATCCGGCCAGCGCCGGCAGGTCAAGGAAGAAGTGCTCGGTTTCGACGAACTTCGGGGTTTCACCGTTGATCCGGGACACGGGATTGATGAGGTCCACCGGATCCAGCTGGTTCCCACAGTTGTCGCACTGGTCGCCGCGGGCGCTGGGATAGCCGCAGATCGGGCAGGTGCCCTCGATATAACGGTCAGGAAGCGTCCGGCCCGTCGTTGGGCTGATCGCGCCCATCGCGGTCTTCGGCACGACATAGCCGTTCTTGTGCAGGCCGAGGAACACGTCCTGGACCACCGCGTAATGATTGCGGGTAATCGTCCGGGTGAAGAGGTCGTACGACAGCCCGAGCCCGCACAGGTCATCGACGATGACCCGGTTGTACTTGTCCGCGGTCTCTCTCGGCGTGAGGTTCTCCCGCTCGGCCTGAACCAGGATCGGCGTTCCGTGCTCGTCCGTCCCGGAGATCATCAGCACGGAGTGACCGGTCATCCGCATATAGCGGGAGAACACGTCGGACGGCACTCCGAAACCGGAGACGTGGCCGATGTGCCGCGGACCATTGGCGTAGGGCCAGGCCACGGCGGTCAGCACGCGGGAGCTCATGCGCTCAACCCTAGTGTCGCGGCGTCGCGGCTCAGTGGAATTTATTGATCCGGTCCACCAGTGATCGGCGCACCTCGTACGTACCAAAGACGCTCTTCGCCGCATTGCGGCAGAACCAGCGCACGTGCTCTATCGAGTAGTCGAAGGCGTCGCAGAGCAAGGCGAATTCATGAGTCAACGTCGTCGCGCTCATCAGCCGATTGTCGGTGTTCACGGTTACCCGAAAATCGAGATCGGCCAGGTGGGCAATCGGGTGCTCGGCGATCGAGGCGGCCGCACCGGTCTGCACGTTGGAGGACGGGCACATCTCCAGGCAGATTCGCTCGTTGCGCACGTACGCCGCGAAGTCGCCGAGCTGCGGAGCGCCGGACTCGTTCCGCTTGATGTCCTCCACGATCGCTACGCCGTGTCCGATCCGGTTCGCGCCGCACACCTGCACCGCCTCCTCGATCGACGCCAAGCCGTCGGCCTCGCCGGCGTGGATCGTGTAGTAGGCGTTGTTCCGCCGCAGGTGCGAGATTGATTCGAGAAACCGGGCCGGCGGGAAACCCTTCTCGGCGCCGGCGATGTCGAATCCCGCGACGCCTTCATGGCGGTAACGCAGCGCAAGATCGGCGATGTAGCGGGTGGGCTCGAGGTGCCGCATGGCGGTGACCAGTTGGCGGACGATGATGTCGTTTCCGCGCTGCGCTGACGCCTCCATGCCCTCGGCCAGGCCATCGCGCACTGCCTCGATCGCCTGCGCCGCTGACAGCCCGGCCCGAGTGTGCTGCTCCGGCGCCCAACGGGCCTCACCGTAGATCACGCCATCGGTCGCGAGATCCTCGACGAACTCGCGGGCGACGCGGCGCAGCTGAGCTGGCGTCTGCATGACCGCGATCGTGTGGTCGAACGTTTCCAGGTACCGGACGAGCGAGCCCGAGTCGGCGGCCTCGGCGAACCACCGACCAAGATCATCCGAATCCGTGGCGGGGAGTTGGTGCCCAATCTCTGCCGCCAGCTCCGCCACAGTGTGGGGCCGCAGGCCACCGTCGAGATGATCATGCAGCGACACCTTGGGAAAGGCGCACAACTGTTCACGATCGACTCCCACTCACTCCCCCTCGCTGATCGTCGCCGCCAGGTCGCCTGCATCGAAGGCACTCGGCAGCAGGTCCGACATCGGCTTGATCCCACCCGGCGTCTGTACCATGCAGTTCGGCCCGCCATGCTCCCACAGCAGCTGACGGCACCGGCCGCACGGCATGACCACGGCACCGCTGCCGTTCACGGCCACAAGGGCGACGAGCCGGCCACCTCCGCTGGCGTGCAGGGCTGAGACCACGCCGCACTCCGCGCACAAGGCCAGCCCGTACGAGGCGTTCTCCACGTTGCAGCCGGTGATCACTCGGCCGTCATCGGTCAGAGCCGCGGCGCCCACCGGGAAGCCCGAGTACGGCGCGTAGGCGCTATAGATCATCTCGCTCGCCGCTGTTTGGAGCGCCTTCCAGTCGATCTCGTCGACGGGCCTTGGCTGGATGCTCACTTCTCGTACATCGGGCCGCGCTCCGTCACATCACGATTCGCTCACTGGCGGGTGCCTCGCTGGTCGCCAGCTCGGCCAGCACCTTCAAGCCGATCGGAATGCAGCCCTCGTCCACCGTGAAATTGGGGTGATGCAGGTCCGAACACGTCGCCACTCCGGAGGGCCGCACCCCGAGCCGAGCGAGCGCGCCGGGCCGCTGCTGCAGCATCCAGGAAAAGTCTTCGCCACCGAGGGACTGCTCGGTTCCCGTCACCGCCGACGACCCCAGCATCTCCGTCGTCGCCCGGATCATTCGGCGAACGCCGGCGGAGTGGTTGATGGCGGGTGGCACGCCGTCGGTCACAGACACCTTGATGCCCACTTGGAAGGGAGCGACGATCTGCTCGGCAAGCTCAGGCACCAACTGCTTGGCCAGTTGCCAACCACGGTTGTCCAGCGCTCGGAGCGTGCCCTCGATCGTGCCGGTCTCGGGGATGGCGTTGGCAACGGTTCCGGAGTTGATCCTGCCCCATACCAACGAAACGCCGCTGCGCGGATCGACGCGTCGGGACAGCAACAGTTGCGTGCTCGTGGCGAGGGCTCCCAGCGCGCCGACCAGGTCGGCAGTCAGATGGGGCCGTGACGTGTGTCCGCCGGCACCGGTCAGAATGATCTTTACCCGGTCCACAGCAGCCGTGATCGGACCGACCTTGAACGCCAACTGGCCGACCTCGGTCCGCGGGTCGCAGTGCAGCGCGTAAACCTCGCTGACGTCGGTCAGCACGCCACCCTCGATGGCGTCCAACGCGCCGCCGGGGCTGGTCTCCTCTGCCGGCTGGAAGATCAGCCGAACCCCTCTGACCAGCTGTCCCTGC
>DATFOP010000391.1:0-2658 GCA_035265505.1 Propionibacteriaceae bacterium
CATCGGGATGCCTGTTGGCTTCGTCGGGTCGACAGAGTCGAAAGAGGCCCTGGCCGCCAACCCTTGGGAGATCCCGTACGCGATTGTGCGGGGCCGTCGGGGTGGCTCAGCGATGGCCGCATCGGCGGTCAATGCGCTGGCTCAGGAGGCAGAGATCGGATGACGGGGCGGCTCTACGGGGTCGGGGTGGGGCCCGGCGACCCGGAATTGATCACCGTGAAGGCCGCGAAATTGATCAAGCTGGCCAACGTCGTGGCCTATCACTCAGGGACCGCGAGGCGGTCCATCGCGCGATCGATCGTCGCGGACTTGATCAGCGAGGACGCCACCGAGGAGTTGCTGATCTATCCGGTGACCACCGGTGACGCTGAGCATCCACTGGGCTATTACGGGATGATCGCCGACTTCTACGACGAGTCGGCCGAACGCTTGGCCAAGCACCTGGACGCGGGGCGCACGGTCGTCGTGCTCGCCGAGGGTGACCCGTTGTTCTACAGCTCCTACATGTACCTGCATGATCGTTTGGCCGACCAGTACCGGTGCGAGATTGTCCCCGGAGTGACCTCGATGACCGCCGCTGCCGCGGCCGCCGGGACACCACTGGCTCGGCACGAGGACGTGCTCACCGTGCTTCCTGGCACCCTGCCGGTACCGGAGCTGACTCGCCGGCTGGCCGACACCGATGCCGCGGTGATCATGAAGCTGGGCCGTACCTTCCAAGGCGTAAGAGAAGCTCTCCGCCAGGCCGGCCGGATGGAATCGGCCCGCTATGTCGAGCGGGCAACGACCGGCGGCGAGCACACCTGGCCGGTCTCCGAGGTGGACCCTCGTTCGGTCCCCTACTTCTCGATGATCATCGTCCCCGGCGCGGACCGACGCCAGGACTCCGCCGGACGGCACGCCCACCGCGCGCTCCCTGAGCCTGACGAAGGGCAAACGCGCGCTGACCCAATCCCCGGTGGAACCCGCCCTGAGCCTGTCGAAGGGCCGCAGCTCTTCGTGGTCGGTCTCGGACCCGGTGCAACGGAGTGGTTGACCCCCGAAGTGTCGGCCGCCCTGGCCGAAGTCGATCACGTCGTGGGTTACGGCCCGTACGTCGATCGCGTGCCGCCCCGCCCAGGCCTTCAGCGGCATGCCAGCGGAAACACCGTCGAGCTGGATCGAGCCCGATTCGCTCTCGATCTCGCCCAAAGCGGCGAGCGCGTGGCTGTGGTCTCCGGGGGCGACCCGGGGATATTCGGCATGGCGTCGGCGGTGTTCGAGGCTGCGACCGACGACCGCTACGCAAGGATCCGAATCACTGTGCTGCCGGGGGTGACAGCGGCGCAGGCGGTGGCCGCCCGGGCAGGTGCTCCGCTGGGTGGCGACTATGCCGTGATATCTCTCTCCGACCGCCTCAAGCCCTGGCCGGTGATCGAGGAGCGGCTGCGGGCCATTGCCACCGCCGACCTCGTCCTGGCCATCTACAACCCCGCCTCACGAAGTCGACGTGACCAGATCGGCGCAGCACAACGGATCCTGTTGGAGCACCGCGATCCTGCGACCGCGGTGGTCGTCGGTCGCGACATCGGCCGTGACGGCGAGGACTTGGCGACCACCACCCTCGCCGACCTCGACCCGGCAACCGTCGAGATGAACTGCCTGCTGATTGTCGGCTCTAGCCAGACCCGCGTCGCTCCGGACGGCCGCGTCTGGACCGCTCGCAGCTATCCCTAACCAGCAGCCGCTACCGAATCTGATAACGGCTACCGAATAACCGCGAGCGGATGCGAGATTCGCGAGCGGATCACTTGGCCGCTGATTATGCCCCTGGGGTGCTGGGCGTCTAACGGCGACGCTTGCCATACAGATGCGACTCGACGAAGCCCTCTGCGTGCAGGGCATGTCCGACCAAGATCACGGCCGCCTGGCGGAGCTGGGCTGACTCGACCTGTTCGGCAATGTCGGCGAGCGTGCCGCGGAGCACTACCTCGTTCGGCAGAGAAGCGTTGGCCACCACAGCTACCGGGCAATCGGATCCGTACGCAGCAAGCAAGTCCGCCGACAAGCGTCGAATGTGACGGATAGCCAGATGCACGACGAGCGTGGCGCGGCTCTGGGCGAGGTAGGAGAGCGACTCGGTCTGGGGCATGGGCGTCGACTCGGCGTACGTACGCGTCAAGATCACGGTCTGGGCCAGCTCGGGCACCGTCAGTTCGCGGCCGAGGATCGCCGCGGCGGCGGCGTACGCGGGAACACCGGGCGTCACGTCCCAGGGCACGCCCGCTGCATCCAGCCGTCGAGTCTGCTCCGCCAGCGCGGAGTAGATCGAGGGATCCCCGGAGCAAAGCCGGGCGACGTCCGACCCCGCGGTGTAGGCGTCCACCAAATGGCTGGTGATCTCATCAAGATCGAGATGCTGGCTGTCGATCAAGGTCGCATTCCGCGGGCAATGAGCCAGAATCTCGGCACCGATGTAGGTACCGGCGTAGACGCACACGGGTGAGGATTCCAGCAGCCGTACGGCGCGCAGCGTGAGCAGGTCTCCCGCGCCGGGGCCGGCGCCGATGAAGTGGATCGTCACTGCCCGGCGAGCGGCTTCTGCATCGCCCACTGCACGACCGGCCGGGCCGGCTGCCACCCGTCGTAGCTGCCGATTGGCCGCATGGATTCGATCGA
>DATFOP010000392.1:0-3095 GCA_035265505.1 Propionibacteriaceae bacterium
GCTCCCGCGCACGCAGCCAGATAAGGCAGCCACTCGCTGGCCGGGGCCGGTTCGTCGTCGACGATGTTGAACACGCCCTTCGCCACTTGCTCCACGGCCAGGACGGTTGCGCTCGCCGCGTCGTCCAGATGCACCCACGAGGTATAGCCGGTGCCGCCCCCGACGAGCGGGAACTGCCGCTTACGGACGAGCTCGACTTGGTCGTCGGTGGCGCCCGGCCCGTAGAAGGCGCCGTATCGCAGGGCCGCACCACCAGCATTGACGACCACGTCGTCGACATGGCGGACCGCCACCGCCACCGCGTGCACCCTTGTGCCGTCTTCGGGGTCCAGCGGGTCGTCCTCGGTCTTCACCCATCCGCCCTTGCGGATTCCGTTCCAGCTGGCGTAGCTCTGCGCGACGAAGTGAGATACGCCGGTCGCCTGGGCGGCGGCCAGCAGGTGATCCGTCCCCTCGGTGCGTAGCCGGTTGGTGGTGGCAAACCACCGGTCGATGTGCTTCATATCAGGCTTGCCGGCGTGCGGCACGGAAATCGCGGTCATCTGGTGCACGATCGCGTCCGGCCGAGCCGCGGCCACCGCCTCATTGACCGACATCGCATTCAGCCCGTCCATCACCACGCCATCTGCGCCCAGCTGCGCCAGCAGGTCCAGCTTGGCCGAGCTCGTCGTCGTCGCCGTCACCTGGTGGCCACGCGCCGTGAGCTGCGGCACCAGCCGCCACCCCAAAACCCCGGTCCCGCCTGCCACGAACACCCGCATGACCATTCCCTTCTGATTCCAGAGAGTTTGTCTTCTGAAACCTGAGACGAGATGGCCCGCCTGTCTGTGACATAGTCCGTGATCATCGCTTCGCTGTTCAGTGCACCTCGCGACCCGCGGCTGCGTGCAAGAGCGGCAGCATCACCTCATCGACGATCTCGACGATGACCTGCTCGGGTACTGGTCCGCCGTGAATCAGGAAGTGGAAGCGCATCACCCATAGCCCAGCCTCCACTTGCCGCAGGGTGATGGTGCCTGGGCCGAGTTCGCCACGACCGACGGCCCGGCGAATGACGTCCTCCATCGCCGCCACACTGCGGCCCCGGGTGTAGGTGCGGAGTTGGACGGCAAGCTCTGGATCACGCAGCGCGTCGCTGACCAGGCCGCGGATGGCGGTCCCCGCCGGGCCGGCGAGCAGGTCCGCCGCTGTCCGTAAGAGCGCGAGCAGGTCCCCGCGGAGACTTCCGGTGTCGACCGTAGTCGCCGGTTCCGGCAAGAGGTCGTAGATCGCGGCCATCACCAGTTCGACCTTGCTGGGCCAGCGGCGATAGAGCGATGCCTTGCTCGCCTTGGCCCGCTCGGCTACCCGCTCCATGCTCAGCGCCGGATAGCCGGCGACTTCTATTTCGGCGATTGTGGCTTCAAGGATGGCCGTGTCCAGCGCATGACCGCGGCGCCGGGGCCGCGTACGGTGGTCGCCGGTCGGTGCTGCTGCGGTGTGGTCAGGCACTGCGTTGGTGCGGGTCATCGCGTGATGGCTACGCGGCGGTGACCCGGCCGCTGCTCCCATCGACCGTGATCTGCTGCCCATCGGCGAGCCTCGCGGTTCCGCTCACGGTGCCCATCACTGCGGGGATGCCATATTCGCGGGCGACAATCGCCGCGTGCGAGCCGATCCCGCCCGAGTCGACGACCACGGCGGCAGCCCGCTGGAACAACGGGGTCCAGGCTGGGTTGGTGTACGGGCAGACCAGGACCTCGCCGCTGCGCATCGCGCCGAACTCCGCAGGCTGCCTAATGATCCGTACGGGTCCGGTAGCTCGGCCTCCGCTGGCCCCAACGCCGGTCACCAAGGTGTCCTCGTCCGCGACAGCAGTCCGGTCCCGCAGACTCGCGGCCGAGAGCATGGGTACGCCGGCCAACTCGGCACGCCGGATTGACCGAGCGCGGGCAGCGGCGCACAGACGGTCCGCGTCGGCCGCGGGAAGCCGATCAGGATCTGTGACAACCTCTAGCTCCTCCATGCGCAGGTGGAAGATGTCCTCCGCCTCGGCCAGGACCCCGGCTGCAGCCAGCCGACGACCCGCCTCCAGAAACGTGCGTCGCAGGATCGGAATCGCCCTGGTGGCGTGGAAATGAGAGTCTTCGCGGAATGCGACTCCCGCCCGAGCGGTGTCGACCTTACGCAGCACAGCAGCTCGTCGGCGCGGCGAACGCAGTCGACGATGCTCGAGCAAACGCCGCTCGGCTTCGACCGATGGCTTCGTCTCGGTCGTGTGCAACTGCTCCTCGACGAGCACCTTGATCATGCCCAGCGCCAGGGCGGGGTCCTCTGTCCAGCTCGGCGGCGACATCAGCAGCGGACTCACCGTCTCGCGTTGGCCGTACTCGCTAAGGAACAGGTCCAATGCCTGGCGAAACTCGGCGAAGCGCGCCTCTCCATCCAGCTGCCTCCTCAGCGTCGATGGGTCGAGCTCGTTGAAGGCGTCTTTCAGCGCCGGGTTGGCTCGCACCTGGGCGGCCAGTGCCTCTAGAGCGCGATTGGCATCTGCGGTACGGGTTCGGGCGCCGGCGGTAAGCGGCCCGAACAGCTCGACCAGGCCCAGCACCGCGAGGGCAACGCGTAGCCGTAGCAGGTCGTATCCGGCCCGCGGCAGGTAGTCCACGCGGAGATCGGTGATCAGATCGGTGGCGACGAGGGTACGACGGACGGCCTGCAAGAGCTCCGCCCAGCTCAATGTCCCCGGGTCGAGACCAGCCAGCTCCTGAATAGCGTGCTCGAATCGCTGGTATCGCGCGTCTTGGCTCCATTGCGCCGCCTCGTAGCGACGGATCCGACGCGGCAGCCGGGCCAGGGCCGCGGGGGTGGCTCTGGTGGGGCGAGGGCTGGGGGGTACGAACCGTTCGACGACACCGTCACGCTCCGGGAGCACGTCGGTGATGTCGATCCGTACTCCGGAGATCTCGGCCAGCATCCGCTCCACCATTAAGCCGATGCCGGGCTGGATCCACGCTGTCATGTCAAGTGGATACGGGCGAACGCTCATGTAATCCAGCAACTGGAGCCCAAGCTTGCGCTGCAGACGGCTCAGCTCAAGCGGTGGTGGCGGCAGG
>DATFOP010000393.1:0-3578 GCA_035265505.1 Propionibacteriaceae bacterium
AAGAGGATGTCACCGACCAGCCGCGGCTCGGAGATGGCCAGCTTGCCTGCCAAGTCGTGTGCGGCAATTTGTTCGTGGACGGCGTCCGCCTCGACGTGTTCGTCGAAGAATCGAGTCGTGTCGGCATCGAAGCCCAGCCGACGCAGCCCGTTCCCGTACCGCCGGTTTGGCAATGACGAGGTCATCTCCAGCGCGGCCAGGTGCCCGGCGATGGCGCCGCGCAACCGGCGATGGAGTCCGAAGAAGGTCATGGTGTTGGCCCAGGCCAGCGTGATCGCGGGCACCTCGTTGAGGTAGTGACCGTAGCGGTCGTCCAAACCCACTCCCCGCATGCTGGTGGCAAACAGTGCCGAATGCATCCAGTCCGGCCGGCCGCCGCCATACTCGTCGGATTGGATCTCCATCAGCGCGGCCTTGGCGCCGCCGGTCATCCTCGGGATTCCCCAGGTGTGCGGGTCGGCCTCCTTGAGGTGATAGATCGAGCGGTGAGCCAGGAATTCGGCGTACTGCACCCGAGTGCCGTGACGCGCGAGGTGCTTAGACATGCTTGGGCTGTCGTCGTCCCTGACGAGTTCGGCGAGGGCAGCCGCTACCTCGGCTGGCGGTACGGGCGCAACTGGCAGCTTCGGCGCCACGAGCGCGCGGAGGTCCTGCTCGAAGATCACCTCCAGCGCATCGGTTGCGGCAACGAGGTCGGAATGCCATTCCCAGCGATCGGCCACATCAGAGAAGCCGCGATAGTGCAACTCGTACATGATCCACAGGCTGAGCTGGACGTCCTCGTCCGTCAGCGTGTTATCTGCGGCCGCTGCGACCGAATGCGCCAAACTTCTCAGGTCCGGCAGTGGGATCGGATCGCCGGTCAGGCGCACCCTCAGCTCCGCGCTGAGCGGTCCCCGCAGGCGCACATCGGCAAGGAGATCGTCGTGACCGCCCGAGACGTTCATGGTCGTGGCGCTTCGCTGCACGTTCACTTCAGTACCCGGGGCACATGTCGACAAACACCTGGTGAACCCGAGCGGCCGGGCCGTGCTGACGTGGCCGGGGTTTGCCGCGCGACCATACGGGATAGTCCTGCATCGTGACCGTCCCACCCGATCGCGCCTGCCCATCACGCACACCGGAGATCACCATCTACCCCGACGGCCCGATGCTGCTGCGGGGTGAGGTGACGATCGTGTTGCCGAGCGGCGACCAACTTGAGCGGCGACGCCGGGTGATCGCATTGTGCCGATGTGGGCACAGCGCCTTGACCCCGCTGTGCGACGGAACTCACAAGCAGCTCTGGCGCCGCGGCAGGCAGTCAGATCTTCGGCATCGGGAGATCGATGCAGAGGACTGACCGACCGGCGGCGAGCGTGATGATCACGGGTGCCTCCAGCGGCATCGGTGAAGCCGTCGCGATGAAACTTGCCGAGCGCGGCAGCCGGTTGGCCTTGCTGGCTCGAAACCTGGCAGAACTCGAGATGGTGGCTGCCCGCTGCCGCGACCGCGGGGCAGCGGAGGTGCGCGTGCTGGCCGCGGACGTCGGAGAGGCGCCGGACGTCAAGACGTGCATCGATTCGGTACTGGCCGATTGGGGCGTTTTCGATCTTGTCGTCCACTCGGCCGGAGTAGCCGGATACGGGTTGGTGACGGAGATGCCGGCCGAGGCGTTCGACCGCATCGTACGGACCAACGTCTCGGGCTCTGCAAACGTACTTCGGTCAGTGCTCCCGGCGATGCGGGCTCACAATGCCGGCACGGTGGTGATCACCGGATCGATCATCGGACACTTGGCAGTGCCCTATATGTCGGCCTACACGGTCAGCAAATGGGGCTTGCGAGCCCTGTCTCGCACCGCGTCGGTGGAGAACCGGGATCGACCTGGGGTCCGCATCTGTTATGTGTCGCTGGCCAGTGTGAAGACACCCATCTATGCACGAGCGGCCAGCTACACATCTCGAATCGGCAAACCGCCGCCACCGCGGCTAGGTGTGGAGTCAGCCGCTGACGCAGTCCTTCGCGCCGCCGGCAGGCCACGGCGACTCGTCCATGTGGGTGCCGGCAACATCACCATGCTGCTCGGCTTCAATCTGCTGCCCGGCGTCTACGACCGCCTGGTGACTCCCCTCTTCCGGTTGCTGGCCAGCAGACCCCGTACGGAGGCGGGTGGACAGCCGGGAAACCTCTTCCAGCCCTGGGATCCCTCCCATGATCGCTGATCGCTGGTTCAAAGATGCCGGCAGTACGGGAAGGTCAAACATCACCGACCACCGCAATCGGATGACAGAGTGGAACGCACCATGCGGGGGGCTGGATGATCGCTGCTAGGGTCGCCGGTGCCGCTTCCAGCGAGGCCGGGGGGTCACCATGTCACAGTCGATAGGAACATTTCTCCTGCTGGGTGCCAGCGGTGACCTAGCCGGGCGATTGCTGATGCCAGCCTTGGGTCAATTGCTCGACGCAGAGCCCGAACGGCGAAATGTCGTGCTGGTCGGCGCGGGCAGCGAGGACTGGGATGCCGCGACCTGGCAGCAGCGGGTCAGGTCGGCGTTCGAGTCCGGCAAAGTGTCGTCGGAGACCATCGATGCGGTGCTGGCCACGACCCGTTACTCCAAGGTTGACGTCACCAGCCCGGCCGACCTGCAGTCGCTGATCGAGATCGGCCCGCCGGTACCCGCCCTGTACTTCGCGCTGCCGCCGGCCGTGACCGTGAGCGCATGCAAAGCGCTTCAGCAGCTGTCCCTCCCTGCCGGCACCGTCCTGGCCTTGGAGAAGCCGTTCGGTACCAACGAGGCGAGCGCAGCGAGCCTCAACGAGCAGCTCGCCAACCTGGTTCCCGAGACGCAGGTGCATCGGATCGACCACTTCCTGGGCCGCTCCACCGTCTTGAACCTGCTCGGTGTGCGGTTCGCGAACCGGCTGCTCGAGCCGCTGTGGAGCAACGAGCACATCGATCGCGTCGACATCGTCTTCGATGAGCAGCTCACACTGGAAAACCGCGCTCGCTACTACGACAGCGCTGGCGCCCTCATGGACATGATCCAGAGCCACCTCCTCCAGATCCTCGCGCTAGTTGCGATGGACCCCATTGCCGCGGTGAACGACCTCGACCTGCGAGACGCGAAGGCACAGGTCTTGCGAGCCTGTCGACCGTGGCAAGGGGACCCGATCGTCGCGAGCAGGCGCGCCCGCTACACCGCTGGCTCGATCGAGGGGCGCGATGTCCCGAATTACACCGACGAGCCCGGCGTGGATCCGTCTCGCAACACCGAGACTCTCGCCGAGCTCACCGTGGAGATTGAGAACTGGCGATGGGCCGGTGTGCCGTTCCGCTTGCGCTCCGGTAAGGCACTTGCCGATCGCCGTAAGGAGGTCGTGATCACGTTCAAACCGCTGCCTCATCTGCCGGCCGGTCTACATGGAGAACCAATTCCCGATCGGCTGCGCCTGATGATGCAACCGGACCGGGTCTCGCTCGAGATGAACATGAATGGGCCCGACGACCCCTTCAGCCTGGATCGCGTCGCCTTGGCGGTCGACCTCAATCCCGGCCGACTCCCGGCGTACGGCGAGGTCTTAGCGGGCATGCTGGA
>DATFOP010000394.1:0-6127 GCA_035265505.1 Propionibacteriaceae bacterium
CACCAAGGCGATGATCCACAAAGCCTTCACCCATCCATTGAGGTCCCGATCGCGGAAGAGGTCACCGATGATCTGGAACAGGATCATCAGGAAGTAAACGAAGAAAAAGCCCCAGACCAAGAGCCAAAAGAAATCCCAGAAGGAGTCCATCGCGCGGCGTCTGCCCTTTCAGTTGTTTCCGACCGTGCCGTCGCTTGCCGACGCACGGCTTCATCGTGGCGGCAGAACTGATGGCACTGCTCACCCCCGGCGGGTTAACTTATCAGAATCGCACGAGGGCTGCGCTCATCGCTGGCGCTGGCTCCCACCGGAGAGCTAGATTGAGTCGCCTGGCGACGGCAGGCGGACCAACGATGACCAAGCCCTCCGCGGCTTCCGAAGGGGCCACAGAGCAATCGCCGCGGGTCATGCGTGCGGAGAAGGTTTCCGAATTGCTCTACGGCGCAGTCGTGTCTGCGTCGATCCTCGCAATCTCCAGCCTTCACGGACCGAGCTCAGAGCGCGTCGCTATCGCCAGCCTTGGAGTCTGCGTTACCTACTGGCTGGCGCATGTCTACGTCGACGCCGTCGGCGGCCGGTTCAGGGATCCGGAGCACAGTGCGCACGCGCGGCTGCGCAGAGCCCTGATCGGGAACACCGAGATTTTGGTCGGTTCCCTTCCCCCGATCGTTGTCTTCGTGCTCGGACAGCTGCTGGGGTTGGGAATCTCTGGGTCGGCATGGCTGGCACTGTGGTTCACAGTGGCGATGTTGACGGGGACGGCGGCCTATGCGGCACATCTCGCTGGGGTTCGCGGAGTCGATCTGGTCGTCGAGACCATCGCCGCCGGCGCTATCGGCGTGCTGGTCATCGGACTCAAGTACATCTTGCACTGACGAGGGCTGACGCCGCCAAGGGCTATTCAGCCAGACCGCAGCGGCATCTGGGGCCGCGGCTAGCCACAGGCTGCCGGCCTCGGCGGTTTCGACGCCCGATGTGGGGGCAGTGGAAGGTTGATCGGGGCTTCAGGGCGCGGCCGGGCTGAACGAGCGCATCTCGTCCGTGCCCGGCCGAACGACGCCCGCGGAGGCCTCGGGGACCTCGTTCCACGCTCCGCTGAGGTCACCCAAGGGTTCTGAGACGACGAGGCGCGTCTCATCAGACAGGCCCCGAAGCATCTCCACGTCAGGATGCAGCTCGCGGAGAGCCGATACGGCAGTCGAAAAGTACAAGGATCGACTCTGACCCTCGCTCGAATAGCGGAACGCCCAAATCGACTCACCGTCGGTCGTCGCCACGGTCATCTGGATCGGATGCTCGACGCCTGCCTGCCGACCGACCTTCTCCACATAGCCGACGGCCCGTTCGACGCCGCCGAAGGGATCCTCCGTCATGCCGAACGTCAGGGCAAGGAAGAACAGCGCCTCCGAGTCGGTCGATCCCTCGATGCCGGGATACAACGATGGATCAACAGCCATCAACAGGTCTCGTTTGATCTCATGGAAGCCACGTATGGCGCCGTTGTGCATCCAGAGCCACTGCTCGTGCCGGAAGGGATGGCAGTTGGAGCGCTGCACCGGCGTTCCCGTCGAAGCTCGGATGTGGGCCAACAGAATTGGCGTGCGAATCTGGGCCGCGAGCTCCCGGAGATTCTGGTCGTTCCACGCCGGCTCGATGTTCTTGAACAACGCCGGTTTCGCGCCGTCGCCGTACCACCCGATACCGAAGCCGTCACCGTTGGTGGTGGTGGCTCCCATTCGAGAGTGCAGGCTCTGGTCGATCAGCGAGTGGGCGGGACGAAAGAGCACGTCCTCCACCAGTATCGGGTCGCCGGAGTAGGCCATCCATCTACACATGAGGAAAGGGAAGCATGGCCCGAGGGGGCCCGCTTCACCCGTAGCGGAGTAGATGCAGCTGGCAGTTCGCGATTAGTGCGGCCCTTCCATCGCCGGGCACGTGTTCATGACGACATCCAGACCGGCTGCGCGGGCTCGTTCGGCAGCGGCTTCATCGATGACCCCGAGTTGAAGCCACACGGCTTCGATGCCCAGCCGATCCTTCTCGGCGATAGCGTCGTCGACGACCGCCCCGACCCGCTGACTGTTAACGAAGCAGTCAACGACCTCAACCGGGCGGGGGACGTCAGCCAGCCGCCGATATCCCCGCTCGCCCAACGCGTCCTCTCCACGCAGATTGACCGGGACGATGCTCATGCCGAGCCGGTCGCGCAGATATTCTCCGATGCGGTACGCGGTCCGTTCAGTGTTGGCGGACAAGCCGACGACGGCCCACGTCGCTGGTGTCGTCAACAACCGTGTGATCACCTCGGGGTCGCGCCACGTCCGCACAGCTCAAATCCTCGCTGATCCGGCTGGTGTTCAACCACCGGGGCAGAGAGCGAGGTCGGCGGGGCCATCGGGAATTGCGCTCCGAAACGCGCGGTTCTGCGTGCGTGGGCCGCCTAATCCGAGTCCGACGCTGGGCGTCTGGCCTGGCCCGTACGTCCCGGGCGTCGCAGCGGGATCAGGAGAAAGAAGGCCAGAAGCATGTAGCCGATGACCGCGATCAGTGGCCGGAACCAACCGAGCACTATCAAGCCGACATAGGCAGCTAAGCCCGGCGCAAGACGCTGAGTCAAGTAGCGAAGTTCGGTCCGCCGGGCCTCCGGGTCGATCAGCCCGGCCGAGAGTGCATACCGCCAGACGGCTGAGAGCACGACGGACGCCGCCAGCAGGGTGCCACCGTAGATCGTCGCGGCTACCCGCTCATTGGCGGGCTCCTCGATGTTCTCAGCCAGCAGGCCAGTGGGAAACGGGATGAACGCCACCACCAGGAGCAGCAGCAGGTTGAGCCGCAACAGACCGGCGTCAACAGCGTGTAGATAGTGCGTGATTGCGGTGTGACCGACCCAGATGGCACCGATCGTTGTGAAGCTGATGAGGTAGCCGAGGTAGGAAGGCCACAGCTCAATGACGGCGATGAGGAGGTCGCCTTCGGAGACAGCAGGCACAGCGATCTCCAGCACGAGCAGGGTGATGGCGATAGCAAAGACGCCATCGCTGAACGCTTCCAGCCGGGTGACTCGGACGCGGAGAGGACTCACGGGCTCGCTGTCTTCGGTCACGACGTCATCGTGCCAAGATGCGCGGAGAAATGCAGTGTCTGGACGGAGGTGTGGCTCGCCTCGATCCCCACACTTGTTCCGCTAGGAGCGTTCGGATCTGTTCAAGACGTCGCCGCCCAGGACGTTGGTATGTCCGCGCCGCCTTCTCGAGAGAGTCGTTGACCGAAGCGCACATAGGTCGGGTGCGGAGCGAGCTTGCCGGCGACCAGGCTTTCGCCCTGGCGGAAGGTGGTGGCCCGCTGGATGAGTCCGGCTGGCACGAACGAAAAGGTGTCGCGGAGATGGCTGAGGTCGGCTTCGGAGTTCATCCGCATCAGCAGGAGGTTGTCGCATTGAGACAGGACCTCGTCATGGACCTTTTGAGGGCGTTGGGTGGAGGTGAGCAAATAGAGCCCGAACTTGCGGCCTTCGGCGGCGATCAAGGATGCATAGTTCGTGGCTAGGGCGGTCAGGGCGTCGGGTGCTTGTCCGGGGCAGACGTTGTGCGCCTCATCGATGACGATCAAGCACGGCTGGCGGCGGTGGCGCTCGCGCCACATTGTCGAGAGCACGGTTTCAGCGATGAGTCGCTGCTCGGTGTGGGTGCTGAGTGAGCCGAGGTCGACGACCAGGCAGCGGGTGGTCGGGTTCTGCAGTTCGTCCACGAGTGAGGTGCCAACACCGCGACTCCAGACAGACCATTGAAGGACTCCGAGGTTGGATGCGCGCATGCCAAGCCGGCGGACATCGAGATTGTCCGATGACTGCAATGCGTCCAGGCCGCTGATCACGGCGCGGCCCTTCTCGCTTGCGGCCAGAATTCCTGACAGGGCTGCATACTCTTCTCGGTCGCGGATCGGGTCGAGGCCGAACACGGCCGCCTGCGCTGCAGGATCCAGGTCGATGAACTGAAGCTGAAGCCGATGCGCCGCGTCGGAGTCGTTCTGCCACACCGCCACCGAACTGGCCGCGGCCGCGTACTCGTTGGCAGCCGGATCGTCTTTGTCACGAACCTCGGACAGTCGCACGTAGTCGGAATTGGGATCAAGGATGATCATGCGCAGGCTGGTGCCGAGCAGCAGCCGCTCGAGCACCAGCCCGAGTGAGTAGGTCTTGCCAGATCCGGACTGGCCGCACATAAAGGTGTGCCGATTGAAGCCGCCGGCATCAAGTGTTGCCGGTACCCCCGGTGCGAGGAGCAGATCTCCGATGGTCAAGGTTGAGCGGTTGGGGCGTATCCCTTCAAGCCACGCAGCGACCTCGTCGGGTTCTGCCGTTCGGGCGCTGGCGTCGTGGAACGGCCGGAGATCTCCGCTCAGAATGACGCCTTCGCCGCGGGCAAGCCGGATCCGCGCAGTCGCGGTCGGGTCAAGACCGAGGTCGGCTGCCGAGGCGGAATCTGGTCGCAGTGTCAGTACCTGGCCAATTCTTCGATCACCGTCGCGCTCGAGGACAACGTATCCTCCGACCTGCAGCCGCAGGTCCTGCATCGATGCCTGGAATGTGAATTGCCGGCCATCCACCGAGGTGGCGAGCGGCAAGATCTTGCGCTCTAGCTCGTCACGGATCCCGAGAAAATCACCAGGCGGATTGACCACTGCTTCCCCGACCAGCGCCGGAGTTCCAGGGTTCAGGGCTGAATCAGTCATTGCCGTCGACTCCCCTCAGGACCACTGATCACTGGTTCCCGTGCGCGGGCGGCGAACGCGGATAGCGATGCAGATCTTCTACGCCCGATCCTGCCCGCTCCCCCGCTGGCCGTCTACACCCGGAAGGTGCCACGCACTACCTCAGCCTGGACGCGATGGCCGGAGCTGATCGAATCGCTACGCCAGAAATCGATCACGTTTGTCTTCGCCCCCTCCATGGCCCGGCTGAACCCAGTGGTTGGTCCCCTCATCGCACCCGGCCCCTAGAACTCCGGCCTGTCGACGGCTGTCTGGCTGGTTGGTTGAGCCATGAAGTCCGCCGGATCGCTCAGCGGTGGGGCGATTCATATTCCTCGCTGTCGACCCTGACGCTCTCGGGTGTGTGGTGCGTGACCGTGGCCTGAATCAGAAGTCCGATGGCGGCCACGATGCACAGCAGGGCGGGGACCAGGAACACCCCGGGGACACCGAACCAGCCGACTCCCAGGCCGCCGGCGATGCCGCCGATCGCGGCGGAGAACCGGACCGCGGAGAAGTAGAGCGACGACGCCAGGCCGATCCCGCTTGGGTAAAGGTCTTGGGCCACGGTTATGCCGATCCCGCCGAGTGTCGCCCACATTGCTGCGTTGAGCACGGTCGCCGCAATCAGCACGAACTCGCTGCCAGCGGCCATGAAGGCGAGGTTCGCCCCGGCCCCCAGCAACACATTGACCACCACCAGCCGATGCGCGCCGAACCGGTCGGCCAACACGCCCATGAGCGGAATGAATACGAGCATCCCGACCGACTGAACCGAAATCACCACACCACGCAACCAATCCGGGGTGCCGAGCTGCATCTCCATGTAGATCGGTAGGTAGGCGAACCTGATGGTGTCACCACACATCGCCAGCACGCTCAGGCCGAGGAATGTCACCAGGGGCAGCAGGCTCGGCGGCGATGCGTTCCGGCCGGCTGCGCGGTGCGGGAGGACAACTTGGTCGGGCATGGCGCGGGTGACTGTCTGCCCGATCATTGGCACCGCCTGCAACAGGGTGCACACCCCCGCCGCAACCAGCGTCAGCCGGAGCCCGGCCACGCCGCCGAGCACGCTACCCACCACCGGTCCGGTCATGAAACCCACACTGAACCCGAGCCGGACCGTGGACATCACCCGGTTGTCCGCGCCCGTGGGAGTGTGGGTCAGTTCGTCGCGCACGGCGGCGAAGATCAGTGAGCCCGTCGCCCCTGCGAACCCGAGCACCGTGAGGTTGACCAGGAACGCCATCCATACCTCGGTGGTAAATGCCATCGCGACCCACCCGACCAGACCCACCACTGCTCCGAGCTTGAAGAGCGACAGTCGATCGGTCAGCCGGTCCGACCACCTCCCGACCACGAATCCGAGAACCGGAGC
>DATFOP010000395.1:0-5722 GCA_035265505.1 Propionibacteriaceae bacterium
CGACAACCGCTCCTTCGGCGGGGTGCAGGTGTCGCGGACCTTCTACGCCCGCGGTCAGACCGGGCAGCAGCTGCTGCTCGGTGCCTACCAGGCGCTCGAGCGGCAGATCGCTGCTAAGACGGTGAGGATGCATACGCGCCACGAGATGCTCGAGTTGATCGTGGTCGACGGTGCGGCGCGCGGCGTGGTCATTCGGGACATGGTGACCGGGAAGATCGAGACGCACTTCGCGGATGCGGTGGTACTGGCCACCGGCGGTTACAGCAACGTCTTCTTCCTATCCACCAACGCGATGGGCTGCAACGTCACCGCGACCTGGCGCGCGCACCGCAAGGGTGCCTACTTCGGGAATCCCTGCTTCACCCAGATTCACCCGACCTGCATCCCGGTGTCGGGTGACTACCAGTCCAAGCTCACCCTGATGAGCGAGTCGCTTCGGAATGACGGCCGCATCTGGGTGCCGAAGAGCGGGGAGGACAAACGCGATCCGCGAGAGATTCCGGAGGAGGATCGCGACTACTACCTGGAGCGGATCTACCCGTCCTTCGGCAACCTGGTGCCGCGTGACATCGCCTCACGGGCCGCCAAGAATGTCTGCGACGAGGGTCGCGGCGTTGGGCCGGGCGGGCTAGGCGTCTATCTCGACTTCGCCGACGCGATCAAGCGACTCGGTCGGAAGGCGGTCGAAGCCCGGTACGGGAACCTGTTCGACATGTACGCGCAGATCACCGGCGAGAATCCGTACCAGACGCCGATGCGGATCTATCCGGCTGTGCACTACACCATGGGCGGGCTCTGGGTGGACTATGACCTCCAGTCGACCATTCCAGGCTTGTTCGTCATCGGTGAGGCCAACTTCTCCGACCACGGGGCCAACCGGCTTGGCGCCAGCGCACTGATGCAGGGGCTGGCCGACGGATATTTCGTGCTGCCGAACACGATCAACGACTACCTCGCGGCGGGACCTTTCGCCAAGGTCGACGCCACTCATCCAGCCGCCGTCGAGGCGGTGGACACGGTCAAGAGCCGGATCGACAAGCTGCTCTCCATTCGGGGCAGCCGCACGGTCGATTCGTTCCATCGCGAGCTCGGCCACCTGATGTGGGACTACTGCGGCATGGAACGCAGCGAGGAGGGCTTGCGCAAGGCGATCACGCAGATTCGCGACCTACGGCAGGAATTCTGGTCGGACGTCAACGTCCTCGGTACCAACGAGGAATTGAACCAGGCTCTGGAGCGCGCCGGCCGGGTGGCCGATTTCTTCGAGCTCGGTGAGCTGATGTGCATCGATGCGCTGGTCCGGCGTGAGTCCTGCGGTGGCCACTTCCGCGCCGAGTCGCAGACTGAGGACGGTGAGGCGCTACGTCACGACGATGAGTTTGCATATGTGTCCGCGTGGGAGTTCGGTGGCGAGGGTGCCAGGCCGATCATGCACAAAGAGCCCTTGGGATATGAGTACGTCGAGATGAAGCAGCGGAGTTACAAGTGAACATCACCGTCCGGGTCTGGCGGCAGCCCAACCAGCATGCTAAGGGCAAGATGGTCTCCTATCAGCTGAACGGCGTGTCCGGTCATATGTCGTTCCTCGAGATGCTCGACGTGCTGAACGAGGGACTGACTGAGCGAGGTGAGGACCCGGTCGCGTTCGACAGCGACTGCCGTGAGGGCATCTGCGGGCAGTGCGGCCTGGTGATCAACGGTGTGGCGCACGGTCCCGAGCAGACGACGACCTGCCAACTGCACATGCGGTCGTTCTCCGACGGCGACGTCATCGACATCGAGCCGTGGCGGGCGGCCGCGTTCCCGGTGATCAAAGACTTGGTCGTGGATCGCGGCGCCTTCGACCGGATCATCCAGGCTGGTGGCTATATCTCCGCTCCTACGGGGACCGCTCCGGATGCCCATGCCATGCCCGTGCCTAAGCCCAATGCTGACGCAGCGTTCGATGCCGCCACGTGTATCGCTTGCGGTGCCTGCGTGGCGGCCTGCCCCAATGGATCGGCGATGCTGTTCACTGCGGCCAAGGTCACTCACCTCGGCCTTTTGCCGCAGGGTGAGCCGGAACGGGATTCGCGCGTGCTCGGCATGGTGGCCCAGCACGACGCCGAGGGCTTCGGTCACTGCACCAACATCGGCGAATGCACGGCGGTTTGCCCTAAGGGCATTCCGTTCGAGACCATCTCACGGCTCAACCGAGATCTGTTCGGCGCCCTGGCCAAGGGCAAGGCTAAGAGCTGATCCGTCGCACGGACTCAGCGGACGGCCCCGGCAGTCGTTGATTACCGCCGGATAGCCGCGATATGGCACACTGGACGGCTGTTGTCCTCACGCGTCGCGACTCCTGCCACAGGGGGAGTGCTCGCAGCGTGATGGCCCGAGAACTTCACGAGCGTGGTGACCTGTGGCACCGGCAAGGAACTTCGCATGAGCAAGCTGATCAACGAGCTCGACTCGGCGTCATTGCGAGATGACGTCCCTGCCTTCCGACCGGGGGACAGCGTCAAGGTTCATGTCAAGGTCGTTGAGGGAAACCGGTCCCGGATCCAGGTGTTCGCCGGAGTGGTGATCTCCCGTGCCGGAGAAGGTGTTCGCGAGGCATTCACCGTACGCAAGGTCAGCTTCGGTGTGGGCGTCGAACGTACGTTTCCGGTCCATAGCCCGATCATTGATCACATCGAGGTCGACCGCCGCGGTGACGTACGCCGTGCCAAGCTTTACTACCTGCGCGGGTTGCGCGGCAAGGCTGCCAAGATCAAGGAAAAGCGCGACGCCAGCTGACCGGGGCCTCCCGCTGTGCCGGCTAAGCGCCCTGCGAAAGTAGCCCCACGGCGGGCGATGGAGCCCGCACATTCCTCGCTCGATGCGGCTCCCGATGAGGGGGTTGAGCAAGGTAGCGAATCCGCCGGACTGACCTTCGGTCAGCACGTGATCGCGTTCTTCAAGGAACTGAGCGGGGTAGTGATTGCCGCCGTTCTGGTCGCCTCGCTGCTGCGGGGGTTCGTCGGTCAGATGTTCCTGATCCCGTCGGAGTCGATGGAGAACACGCTTCATGTCAACGACCGTGTGCTGGTCGAGAAGCTGAGTTCACTCAAACGCGGTCAGATCGTGGTCTTCCGCGACCCCGGTGGCTGGCTGACGGGCATGAACCCGAAGAGCCGCGGTCCGATCGGCAAGGCTTTTCAGTTCGTCGGCGTCCTTCCCGACACCAGCACGGAGCATCTGATCAAAAGGGCGATCGGCCTGCCGGGCGATCACGTGCTGTGTTGCGATGATCAAGGACGGGTGAGCGTCAATGATCAGCCACTCGACGAAACGGACTATCTGCCGGTCGCGGTAGACGGCAGTCCCGCGAAGCCGTCGACCATCCGCTTCGACGTCGTCGTGCCCGCTGACCGGGTGTTCGTGATGGGCGATAATCGCGAGCACAGCCGCGACTCGCGGTGCCACTTGAATGATGTGCAAGCCGGAGCACAAAAAGGTGACAATGCCTTTGTGCCTCAAGATCTGGTCGTTGGCCGAGCCATCGCCGTGGTGTGGCCCCTCCGCAACGCGGGCGGGTTGTCAACACCGGCTACGTTTGAGCAGCTGCCGGCCGGAAAGATTCCGGCCCCCGCAGCTGCGGTGATCGATGCGGGATCTGAGGCGAACTGTTGAGCCAGACCAAGGTCAAGGCGGCGACGTCGGCCCCACCTCCGAAGACACTCGGGGGCCAAGCGGTCTCATTCGTCAAGGAATTGTTGCTGGTAATGATCGGGGCGATTGTGGTCTCGTCGCTGCTGAGAGCCTTCGTGGGTCAGATGTTCATCATTCCGTCGTCCTCGATGGAGAACACGCTGCTCATCGGTGATCGGGTTGTGGTCGAGAAGATCACCGACTTCGAGCGGGGTGACGTCGTTGTTTTCGCCGATCCGGGCGGCTGGCTATCCGGTACCGAGACTCTGGAACGCGGACCGATCGGTACGTTCTTCGAATTCGTGGGGGTGCTGCCCGACACAAGTACGGAGCACCTGATCAAGCGCGTTATCGGGCTCCCTGGAGATCGCGTCGTGTGTTGCGAAAGCGACCGGCGGATCACAGTCAACGGGCAGGCGCTGCGCGAGGGGAGCTACCTTTACCAAAGTCCCGACGGAGAGCGGATGAACCCGTCGGACGTGCGATTCGATGTCGTGGTGCCGAAGGATCGGGTGTTCGTGATGGGCGATCACCGCTCGGTGAGCGCGGATTCTCGATGCCATCTGTCGGATCTGTCGACCAGCGAGCCGCAGGGTGAGGTGGCGTTCGTACCGGTCTCGATGGTTGTCGGCCCGGCGGTCGCGGTCGCGGCACCGTTCAACCGGGCGACGATCCTGCACCGGCCCGACACCTTCGACGACATACCGGCGGCCAAGAAAGCGGCGCCCACTGAAGCGGTGATCAAGCCCGAAGGGGTGAGCTGCTAGTGACGGCTCTCGGGGACTTCGCACCGGCACGGCTCGGGCAGATTCAGGTGCGGCGCAACAGCGGCCTGTACGGGTATGAGCGAGCGCTCAAGCGCGTCGGCTTCGACCCGGTTGCGGGCGCCGACGAGGCCGGCCGTGGAGCTTGTGCCGGCCCACTGGTCGCGGCGGCGGCGATCCTCTCGGACGCCAAGTCCCGTCAGATCTCAGGACTCAACGATTCAAAGCTGCTGACTGCTTTGCAACGCGAGCGGCTCTATGCGGAAATCACCCGAAAGGCGATGGCCTGGGCGGTGGTCTGCATCGAGCCGGGGGAGTGCGACCAGCTTGGCATGCACGTGGCTAACGTGATGGCGCTGCGGCGGGCGCTGTGGAGGCTGGATGTGCCGCCGTCGTACGTGCTGACCGATGGTTTCTGCGTGGATGGACTCGGCGTTCCTGGGTTGGCGATCTGGAAGGGCGATCGAGTTGCGGCTTGCGTAGCCGCCGCATCAATCCTGGCCAAGGTGACTCGGGACCGGATCATGTGCGATCTCGACCAGCGCTATCCGGAGTATGCGTTCTCCGAGCACAAGGGCTACTGCACGCCGCTGCACCAGGAGCGCCTGGATCTGTACGGCCCATCAGCCACCCATCGGATGCGCTTCGTCAATGTAGTTCGAACGACTAGAGTCGTGACGCCATGAGTGGGGTTGGGAGCAGGGCCGGCGGATGAGTGCCGAAGACCTCGAACAGTACGAGAGCGAGCTCGAGCTCCAGCTCTACCGTGAGTACAAGGACGTCGTCGGCATCTTCACCTATGCGGTGGAGACCGAGCGCCGGTTCTACCTGTGCAACGCTGTCGACCTCAAAGTGCGGACCGAGGGCGGCGACGTCTATTACGAAGTCTCGATGGCTGATGCCTGGGTTTGGGACATGTACCGGCCCGCCCGTTTCGTCAAGAGCGCCAAGGTGCTGACGTTCCGGGACGTCTCTATCGAGGAGATCACCCACAGCGACTTGCAGGTTCCCAAGAACGTCACGGGCTCGGGCTAAACCTCACCCTCCTAACCGGGCTGAACGTTGTCCACAGTGCGCACGTCCCGAATCCCGCTGTCCACAGATTTCGTCTAACCCGCACGTTTTGCCGCGCGATCCGCATAGTCCCTTGGCGGAGGTGCGCGATGGCGAAGGCATCACGACAGTCGGTCGGTACGCGTGGCGAAGATCTCGCTGCGGCCGAGCTCGAGCGGCAGGGCATGGTGATTCTCGATCGCAATTGGCGCTGTCGTACGGGTGAAATCGAC
>DATFOP010000396.1:0-3427 GCA_035265505.1 Propionibacteriaceae bacterium
TCGCGGATGCCGAGGCTGATCGACCAGGCGGATGCGGCGAAGGGCTGGCACCAGTGGCTCATGCGCGGACGGCTGGCCGAGGCGGCGGCGGAGATCGCGCTGGCCAAGGGTGACGCCGAAGCCGCGGCGACGGCGGCGGACAAAGCCATCAAGGAGGCCACCGCCGTGTCGCGACGAAAGTACGAGACGGCGGCCCGGCTGGTGCTGGGAAGAGCCCTCCTGCAGATGAAGGAGCACGACCGGGCCGAAGCGGAGCTTCGCGCCGCCCTGGCCGGGGCTGAACGGCTGATCCACCCGCCTACGGTGTGGCGGGCGTGGTGGAGCCTCAGCGAGGCGCTGGCCCAGACCGGAGACGATCAGGGCGCGGGCGAAGCGTACGAAAAGGCCGTCGGCACGCTTCGAGCGTTCGCCGGGCGCCTGGCACAAGAGCGAGCGGAACGATTGCTGGGGGCCGATCCGGTGCAGGAGATCCTGGGGTCGGCGTGACCGTCCGGTCCAGTGAAGACCAACGGCTCAGGTGGTTCACCTGTCATGTCAAGACCGCTGGATCCGGGCCAGGATCATCACCGGCGGCCCTAATCGCAAGCCGACCGATGTAGTGCTCCCAGCCCTGCCGGTGAGAGTCGACTGCCTCGGAAGGGAGGCGGCGATGGATGAGGCGGACGATGGTTTCGACGCCGTCTGGGATCAGATTCACCTCCACTATCGAGGAGCCCGGCCCTACTGGATTGCCCGGCATCTCCCACCCCCACGTGAAGACAATCCGCCGATCCGGTTCGATTTCCACGAAGCGGCCTGACGCGAATCCGTCTCCGCGAACGTTCATCCGGAAGAGCCCTCCGGGTCGCGGGTCGATGTCTGCCTCGACGCCCTGCCAGCGCAACCATTGATCGCGGTCGGCGAAGAACGAAAAGACAGTGGCCGGTGAAGCAGCCACCCGTCGCTCCACGACCAGCTCGATGTTGTCCTCGGTCATCGGTTGGATCGCCGCCTGCCACGGCGACCCGCCTTCGCCTCGCCCGACGGCTGCGTTCCATCCTTTTCGGCCTCCTCGGCAAGGAGTGCAAGCGAGTCCAGCTCCGCGGCCCACATCGATCGAAGCATGCTCGCAAACGGACGAAGCGCCGATCGATTGGCTCGGTAGAACCTGCGCGTGCCGTCCCTACGCACGCTGACCAGCCCGGCCTCCTGCAGTACGCCCAGGTGCTGGGATACCGCCCCAAAGGTCACATCGAAGTGAGCAGCGATTTCGCTCGCCGGGCGCTCGGCGTCCCAGATGAGCCGCAGGATCTCCCGGCGGCGCGGTTCACTCACCACTCGTACCGGGTCCACGCGCATAACTTTAGCAGCAGCTAAATCTTGCGGAGCAACCGCGTTTGGCAGTAACTTTAGTCCTAACTAAAATTCCACGAGTGGAGGTGCTGGTGCCCGACATACTGATGCAGTTCGACGTTGCGGCCGAGCCAGCAACAGTCTTCGCCGCGATCACCACTCAGCCGGGCTTCGCAGGCTGGTGGAGTACCAGGGCCGAGGTTCCGTCGGCTGTCGGCCAGGTCGTCAAGGTGTCTTTCCCCGATGCGCCGATGACGTGGGACCTGCGGATCGTCGACGCTCAACCGGATCGCCTTGCCTGGCATTGTGTGGGTGGGCCGCCCCAGTGGATCAACACCGATATCGCGTTCGGTCTGGGGCCTAAGCCGGAAGGCGGAACCCTCGTAATGTTCGACCACCGCGGCTTCGCGGAGCCCGATGCGATGTTTCGTACCGTCTCCTACCACTGGGCACACATACTGAGCCGGCTCGCCTCGTACGCCGAAACCGGAAAGCCGGACCCGTACGCCAGCTTCTAGCCACTCCACTCGGAGGTAACTGACGTGGCTGTCAATGTAGAAGTGGAGACGGTGATCCGCCGACCCCGAGAGCTGGTCAGCCAGTACGCCGCAGACCCAACCAATGCGCCCGCCTGGTACGCCAACATCGAGTCAGTCAGCTGGCAGACGCCGCCGCCGGTGCAGATCGGATCTCGGCTGGAGTTCGTGGCTCACTTCCTTCGGAGGCGGCTGGTCTACACCTATGAGATCGCCGAACTCGTTCCGCGAGAACGGCTGGTCATGCGGACGGCGGACGGTCCCTTCCCTATGGAAACGACCTACACGTGGCAGGAACTGGACCCTGTTCGTACCCGCATGACCCTGCGCAATCGCGGTGAGCCGGCCGGCTTCTCCCGACTCGCTGCTCCGGTGATGGAGCAGGCGATGCGCCGCGCGACCACGAAGGATCTCCAAAGGTTGAAGGGCATCCTTGAGAACTCTTGATCGTGCCCGCGGTCATGAACCTGGACCCGGTATGGCGCTTACGAGTGATCACGTCATGTCTTGGCCGGGAGCTTCTCGGTCAGCCACGCCCGCAGCGCCGCCGCCGGCGCAGCTCCCACCTGCTTGGCGATGACGTCGCCACCCTGAAGGAGGACAAGGGTCGGAATCGCCTGGGCGTCGAATCGCCGGCTCAAGTTCGGCGACTCGTCGACGTTGACCTTGACGAGCTTCAACCGTCCCGCCAGCTCCCCCGCAAGTTGCTCCAGGACGGGACTCACTCGCAGGCAGGGACCACACCAGGGCGCCCACAGGTCGACAAGCACTGGGACTCTTGAGCCGTCCGCAACAGTGGCGAAGTCGGCGTCAGAAGCGTCGACCACCCAAGGAATCGGCGAGTGGCACTTGCCGCAGCGAGGCGTGCCCTTCGCCACGCTGGGGACGCGGTTCTTGGTTTGACACCTCGTGCACGCAACGACCTTCGCGGTGGGCATGCCGGCACTCGCGCTCATGCCGCCAGTATCTCGGCACCGAAACTCATCGAGAGCGGCTCACGGGCGGGGAGGCTCTTGGCCGGGTGATCCCGTGTCGCGCGGACGCCGCGAGGCGGGTCGGCAAGGCTCATCGACGAGTGCCAAAAGTATTTCGGACGGCGATGTCGAGAACCCGTGACTGGCTCCGTCCCCGCTGTGAACGCGACCACAATGGTCGCACCAGCACCGAGGAGAAACACGATGGCTAAGTACTTGCTGCTCAAGCACTACCGCGGCGCCCCGGCTCCGGTCAACGATGTGCCGATGGACCAGTGGACGCCAGAGGAGATCTCGGCCCACATGGAGTATATGCACGACTTCGCGGCCCGGCTCGAGGGCACCGGCGAGTTCGTTGACGGTCAGGCGATCGCCCCCGAGGGGACGTTCGTCCGTTACGACGGCGAGGGTCGCCCGCCGGTCACCGACGGCCCGTTCGCCGAGACCAAGGACCTGATCGCCGGCTGGATGGTGATCGACGTCGACAGCTACGAGCGCGCCATCGAGCTGGCCGGTGACCTGTCGGCCGCCCCTGGGGCGGGCGGGGAGCCGATCCACGAGTGGCTCGAGGTACGCCCGGTCCTG